>JBLNFH010000386.1:0-6129 GCA_050263475.1 Deltaproteobacteria bacterium | reverse complement strand
GATCCGCGCGGGGGGACCTCTCCACGCCCACGAAGGCGGAGGGGCTCCCCGATCTCGTGAGGCTCGGAACGAAGATCGACGCGGCCCGGGCGCAGACGCTTTCGCGGATCCACGAGATCCGGGCGGAGGTGGAGGTACTTCGGAGAGAGCCGCTGTCCGATGAGGAATTTGCACGAAGGTGGAGCGAGCTGAAAACCGCGTTCCGGAAAGTGGCCCCGTGAGCGCCTCCCCGGCCGGCAAGGAGATGCGCATCGCGGAACCGCGCTACGTGGGCCGGATCGCCCTGCAGCTGGCGCTGGTCATCGGAGCCGGAGGCGGGCTACTCTACCTGGCCTTGTTCCTCATGCTCCTCCAGCAGCTGCCGGGCACCTATTCCGGCGTATACTTCGCCCTGCGCAACCTGTCCGCCTTGCTGATTCCCATCCTGGTCTTTTCCCTCCTGGCCTACGCCCTGGTCGTGAGCCTGGCGATCGGCGTCCTTTCGGGCTACGCGATGCACCGGATCGCGGGCCCGTTTTACCGGATGGAGCGGGCGCTGGAAAACTACGAATCGGGGGAAGCCGTCAAGGCGGTCTTCTTTCGGGAAGGGGACCAGCTGGTCTCCCTCGCCGGCGCGTACAACGAATGCATCGCGCGCATGAGGGAAACCCGCATGGAATGGCTGGCCGCCATGGAGCACGCCGAGCGGCTCTGCCTGCAGGACTCGGCCACCTGCCGGGCGGAGATGAACGATGCGCTTGCCCGGATGTCGGAGCTGCTTTCCCGGTACCGGTGATGGAAAACGGGTCCTTTTTCCATCGGGCGAAGCGGTTCCTGCTGGGTGCGCCGCGGGATCTGTTCGACCCGAGGGTCTTCCACAAGGTATCCCTGATCGCGTTTTTCGCGCTCGTGGGCCTGGGGGCGGACGGGATTTCCTCCTCGTGCTACGGCCCAGAGGAGGCGTTTCTCGCCCTCGGGAACCACACGGTCCTCGCGATCTTCGTCGCCCTTGCGACCGTGGTGACGGTCTTCATCATTTCCGGGAGCTACGCGCAGATCATCGAGGCGTTTCCTTCCGGCGGCGGCGGATACATCGTGGCCTCCAAGCTCCTGGGGAGCCGGGCGGGGGTGGTCTCCGGCTCGGCGCTGGTGATCGATTATGTGCTGACGATCACCATTTCCATTGCCTCAGGGGCCGATGCGCTGTTCAGCTTCCTTCCCCTGCACTGGCACCCCTACAAGTTCGGGTTCGTCGCATTCGTCATCCTCCTCCTGATCTGGCTCAACCTGCGCGGCGTGAAGGAGTCCGTTGCGGCGCTGACGCCGATCTTCATGGCGTTCATGCTCTGCCACATTCCGCTGGTGCTCTATGCCGTCCTGCGTCACGCACCGGAAATTCCCGCGGTCTCCGCTCGCGTGTCGGCCGATTTCTCTTCCGCGGCGAGGCAGCTTGGCTGGGTGGGGTTGGGGATGCTTCTGATGCGCGCCTACTCGATGGGAGCTGGGACTTACACGGGAATCGAGGCGGTCAGCAACTCGATGCCGACGCTGCGCGAGCCCCGTGTCCAGACGGGAAAGCGGGCGATGCTGTATATGGCCTTTTCCCTCTCCTTCATCGCCGGGGGAATCATCTTGGGGTACGTGCTCAACGGGGTGATGCCCACCCATGGAAAGACGCTGAACGCCGTCCTGTTCGAAACGCTGCTGGGGGACGTCCTGCCGGGAGGCACGGGCATCGCGGTCGTGGCGTTCGTGCTGGCCTCCGAGGCGGCGCTTTTGTTCGTGGCCGCGCAGACCGGATTCATCGACGGGCCCCAGGTCCTCTCCAGCATGGCGGTCGATTCCTACGTGCCCCACCGGTTCGCGCACCTCTCGGAACGGCTGGTCCGAAAGTACGGCGTCTACTTCATGGGCGCGATGGCATTCCTGATGCTGTACATCACCGGCGGCGAGGTCAAGTACCTCGTGGTCATGTACTCGATCAACGTTTTTCTGACCTTCAGCCTATCCCAGTTCGGGATGGTCGTTCACTGGTGGAAGGACCGGGAAAGGGAGAAGCGCTGGAAACTCAAGCTGGGAATGAACGGGATCGGGTTTCTGCTCACCGCCTCGATCCTGTGCTTCACGGTGTGGATCAAGTTCCCCGAGGGCGGATGGATCACCCTCCTGATCACGGGGGCGTTCATTACGATCTGCTTTTTGGTCCGCCGCCACTACCGGACGGCGCAGCAGGCATTGAAGCGGCTGGACGAGCTCCTCCTCCAACTCCCCCCCGTGACGCTGTCCTCCGTGCAGGAGCCGATACTCCGCCGGGTAGCCCCGACCGCCGCCATCATGGTCTCGGGCTACAACGGACTGGGGATGCACGTATTCTTTTCGGTGATCCGGTCGTTCCCCGGGACGTTCCGCAACTTCATCTTCCTGTCGGCGGGCGTGGTGGATAGCACCGTTTTCAAGGGAGCGGAGGAGGTGGTCCACCTGGGGACCGACCTGAAAGGGCAGCTCCAGAACTACGTGGAGTTCGTCAAGGGGCACGGGTATTACGCCGAGGCGCGCAGCGAGGTGGGGACGGAAGTCATCGAGATCATCGGCCACCTCGCCGAAGGGGCGTCGAAGGACTTCCCCAACATCGTATTTTTCTCGGGGCAGCTCGTCTTCCAGGAGGAGAACTTCGTCACGCGCCTGCTCCACAACCAGACCGCGTTTCTCGCACAGAAGAAGCTGGTCTTCGCGGGGCTTCCGATGATCATTCTGCCGGTCCGGGTGCTCTGACTTCCCGCCGCCTGCATGGGGCGATTTCCGAGGGGAGGATTCCTCCGGTTGACCGATAGGCCCGAATTCTGCGAAGATACGCTCATCTTCAAAATAAGAAGACGTTATATTCTTTCGAGGGGAGGGACGGCGATGGCATCCATTCGGAAAGCGGGTTGGTTTCTGGCGATGGCACTGCTGATGGCGGGGTGGATGGGCGCGTTGGGATCGCTTCGGGGGGTGGCCGAGGCGGGAGTGATCGCTTCCCACGCCGGGAGCGGCGAACTCCGTGCAGCGGAGGTTTCCCGGGTGCAGGCATTCCTCGAGGGGAAGGTGGTCCAGCAGAAGCTGATGGATTACGGCGTGTCCCCCGAGGAGGCGATGGCCAAGATCCGGTCGATGAGCGACCAGGATCTGCACCGGATCGCCTCGCTCACCGACCGGGTGGCGGCGGGTGCGGACGATGCGATCGGCATCCTGATCGGGGTGGCGATCCTGATCATCCTGATCATCGTGATCATGAAGCTCATGAACAAGGAAGTCGTCGTGCGCTGACGGCTGCGAAAGGGAACCCCATGGCGCCGCCCGTATCCCTGGCGGCGCCTTTTTTTTTCCGCGGCGAGACGGTAGAGAACCATAAATGGCTGTTGTATTCTGAATAAACAACGTCGAACGGGAGGATTGCCATGGGATCGATTCGCGGAGCCTCTTGGTTTTTCGTATTGGCCATGGTGCTGGCGTGCTGGATAGGTGTTCTGGGGTCGCTTCGGGGAGTGGCCGAAGCCGGCGTGATCGCCTCTCACGGCGGCGGAGGCGACTTCCGGGCGGAGGATCTGGCCAAGATGCAGGCGTTCCTCGAGGGGAAGGTCGTCCTGCAAAAGCTTGTGGATTACGGCGTGTCCCCCGAGGAGGCGATGGCCAAGATCCGGTCGATGGACGAACGCGACCTGCACCGGCTCGCCTCGCTGACGGACCGGGTGGCCGCGGGAGCGGACGGGGTGGGCCTGGCGATCGGGCTGGCGGTCCTGGTCATCCTGATCCTGGTCATCCTGATGCTCATGAACAAACGGGTCGTCGTCCGTTGATAAAGGGGTTGCCGTTATGGAGCGCCGCCCTGCTGCTGGGCGGCGCTTTTTTCTTCGGTGGAGGATGTGCCGGAACGACGGCGTCCGGGGGGGCAACCGGCAACGCGGCGTTACCGCCCGTCGTCGTCCCGGGCGTCCCTTTCCTTCCCCAGGAGGAGGATACCTGCGGACCCTCCTCCCTCGCGATGCTCCTCCGGTTCCTGGGAAGCGACGTCTCCACGTCGGAACTCGTGCGCGAGACCCGTACGGAAGGGCTTAAGGGAACGCTCATCACCGACCTCGCCGGCGCGGCGCGGCGGCGAGGGTTTGCGGCGGATGTCGTCGACCTGGACCTTCCTCGCCTGCGGGAGCGGATCTCCGCGGGTGCCCCCGTGATCCTGCTGGTCGACCTGGGGGTGTGGGCCTGGAGCCGGCCCCATTACCTGGTGGCGTACGGATGGACGCCGGAAGGGGTGGTTGCGCATTCCGGGGCCGAAATGGGGAAGGTGATCCCCTTCTCCGCGCTGGATGCGCAGTGGGCCAAGATGGGGCGGATGGCGCTCCTCGTCCGGCGGACGGACCGATGACGCCGGAATGGATTGCGCCGCCTCGGAGGGGGGGACTCCGTTCGTGGCTCCCCCTGCGGCGAAGCCTCGAGGGTGCGCTTTACCTCACTTCGCCCCCTCTCCTGCGGCGGCTCCGCCGGATCGACCTGCAGCGCCTCCCTTTCCTTGCCGTACTTCTGCTGGCGGTCCTGGCGGCCGGAGGGTGCTCCCGCGTTCCGAAGATCATCGTACTCCAGGACCCGCTGACCGCGGCGGAGCACGTGGAGCTGGGCGTCGCCTACGAGCGGAAGGGGGAGCTCGACCTCGCGAAGCGACAATACGAAATGGCGCTCGGCAAGGATAAAGGGTTTTACCAGGCGCGCATCAACCTCGGCAACGTGTATCTGGCGCAAAAGGAGTACGACCAGGCGCGCGGGGAATATCTGCGCGCGCTCGAGTCGCGCCCCGGCGATGCGGAGGCGTCCAACAATCTCGCATGGGCCTCCATCTATTCCGGGAAGGGGATCGACGAGGCGCTCGCCCGCATGGAGGCGGTGGTTGCCGGGCCCGGCGGGCGCAGCGCCACGCTCCTGGATACCCTCGGCGTACTCAGGATGCACGCGAACCGCCCGGAGGCGGCGGAGGAGGCGTTCGGCGCCGCCGAAGCGGTTTGCGGCCAGGCCGGGGACTCCCCCGGAGGGGAGACGCGCGGGGAGGAGGCCTGCCCGGAAGAGGTGCGCCGGGAGATCGGCCTGCACCGCCAGGAATTGCGGAGGCGGTTCCCTTCTCCAGCCGCGCCGCCCGCTCTGATAAAATAGTCCCATGCTGCGCGACACGTTCGGGCGCCGGGTCGACTACCTGCGCCTTTCCATCACCGATCGCTGCAACCTCCGGTGCGTCTACTGCATGCCCCCCGAAGGGATCCCCCTGAAACCCTACGGGGAGATCCTCACCTACGGAGAGCTCCTTCGCTGCGTCCGCGTGGCCGTCTCGTTGGGGGTCCGGAAAGTCCGTGTCACCGGCGGGGAGCCCCTGGTCCGAAGGGGGGTGGTGGAGTTCATCCGCCGCCTGTCCCGCATCCCGGGGGTCGAGGACCTCGGGATGACCACGAACGGCATCGGGCTGTCGGGGGTCGCCGAACCGCTGCGGCAGGCGGGGCTGGGACGGATCAACATCAGTCTCGACACGATCCGTCCCGAACGCTACGCGGAGATCACCCGCCGCGACCGGCTGCCCGACGTGCTCTCGGGGATCGATGCAGCGCTGCGGTCGGGGCTCCGTCCCGTGAAGATCAACGTCGTCCTCCTGCACGGCCTCCATCCGGCGGAAGTCGACGATTTCCTGACGATGGCGCGGGAAAGGCCGCTGGAGATCCGGTTCATCGAGCGGATGCCCATGGGTTGTCTTCCCTCGGAGGGCTACGTCACCGCGGAACGGGTCCGCGACCGGATCCTCTCCCTGCCGGGGTGCCGCAGGGTGAATACCGGCGCGCCTTCCGCCGCGGTCACGTACGAGATTCCCGGCTTCGCGGGTACGCTGGGGGTCATCTCCCCGATTTCCAGGAAATTCTGCTCCGACTGCAACCGGCTCCGGGTCTCCGCGGACGGAAGGCTGCGCAACTGCCTGTTCTCGCGGGAGACGCTCGACCTGCGGTCGGCGCTGCGGGGAGGGGGAGGGGATGCGGATGTGGCCGACCTTTTCCTCAGGGCGGTGGCGACCAAACCCGAAGGGCACGATCTCTGCGCCGCCGGCTCCTCCCCCGAACCGATGTCCCGCATCGGCGGCTGAAA
>JBLNFH010000385.1:0-3611 GCA_050263475.1 Deltaproteobacteria bacterium | reverse complement strand
CCTGTAGAATTTGTATCTTTTACTTAAGCTCTATTAACTGGATAAGTAATTATTAGCAAATCATATGCCAACGCAATAAATCTATAAATTACTGTTTCTACTCAGTTTACAACTTGTATGAACGAAAGGTGGAATTCAGGATTGCAAGGAGGGATTACATGAATGAAATGGGAATAAAACAAACCGGCACGTCAAGGTTTTTTACTTTAAACGATTACGTAAAACCATAACATCGAAAACGTAAAAATCTGTATGTCTATCCAGGGGCGGGGATCGGGATTTACTTCGCAGCCTCGCGCAGGATCTCCCCGATCGCCGTCTCGACCTCGCTGGCAGTTGGCAACAGGGCCGGCTCATTGAACATCTGCAGCAACATCGTCGGCTTGAGGGTCTCGAGGACGACGTCCTTGCCGTCCTCATAGATGGAGACGCGGCAGGGGAGCGCCGTCGCGATCTTGATGTTCGTGTCCAGCACCTTTTTGGCGGCCCCTGGATTGCAAACTTCGTAGATATAGAGCTTGCGGTCGAAGGGAAGCCCCTTGGACCGAAGCGTGGCCGTCACGTAGTGGATGGCCTGCACCCCGAATTTCCGCTCCGCCGCGGCGTCCTCGAATCCCTGGCGGACTTCGCCGATCGATTTCCCGCTCCTCACCGTGATGAACATTTCCAAGCCCTCCTCTTCCCCCGGCGCCCGGCCGGGGACGCGCTTCAGCACGACCCTCAACCTCCCTTGCCGAACAGGAAATAAACGGCGAACACGACAACGATCAACACCAGCGGTATCCAGTCGCCCCACATGTTTTCGGCCTCCAAAAGCTGTCCTTATCCAAGGACTTTACCCGACGACCGCCGGGCATTTCCTACCTTCAGCTGAACGGAGAGCGCCGGGATCCCCCGCCGCCGCAGGACGATCCTCCCGAAGCGGGACCTTCCGTCGGCCCTCCTGCGTGGAACATGGAGATACCCACCTTTTCCGATGCTCCGCCGCAGACCGGGCAGGCAGCCTTTTTCCCGTCGTCGGCCAAGCGCGTGTAGGCTTCGAAGACCCGCGCGCACGTCACACAGCGATATTCGTATAGCGGCATCCCTCCCTCCTATCTCTCCGGAACCCCGAGTTTCTTGAGGAACTTCTCCATCAGGCACCAGTTCGTCCATCCGGACTGGAACAGGTTCAGGCCGACGAAGACGGTGAACAGGAACCAGTACGAGTTCACGTAATTCCCAAGAGCCAGGCTGATCAGCACGAACGATCCCGCGATCACCCGTATCCACCGCTCGACATTCATGGCTGCTTTCCTCCTGAAGAATCCCGCGTCCGGTTTCCGTTTCCCGCCGTCCCTTGGACGTTGCAACGCAGGTTCCGTCGCCACCTAATAAAGCATAAGAGGTGCCAATTCGCAGAAGCGGCCAGCATTATAGTTAACTTTTAGAACGGGTATCAAATTCTTTCACTGCTTCCCTTGACCGCATTCCCTCCGTTGCCGGGTGTGCGGATCGGTCTCCCCCATTGAAACCAAATGTTGCAGCCGGAAGAATCAAGAAAGCCCCAGCCGTTTCATCCGGCGCCAGAGGGTGGTGCGGTCGACCCCCAGGGCGGAGGCCGCATCCTTCCGGTTCCAGCGGTGCAGTTCGAGGGTGTGAAGAAGGATCTCCCGCTCTCCCTCCTCACCGTCCGCATGGACGGATTCCGCGTTTTCGACTTCCGCCCTCTCGCTTCCGGAAGGCTTCTCCGGTGAAGCGTCCCGCCGGGGACGGCAATGTTCCCGCAGCTCATCCGGGAGATCCTCCGAGGAGAGGACCCTGCCCCTGGCGCACACCATCCCGCGCTCCAGGACGTTTTCCAGCTCCCGGATGTTCCCGGGCCAAGGGTATTCCATGAGGCAGCGCATCGCCTCGGGCGACACCGCCTTGATCCTCTCCATCCCGCGTTGCTTGAGACGCTTGAGCACGTGACCCACGAGGAGGGGGATATCTTCTTTCCGCTCGCGCAGCGGGGGAACCAGGATCGGAATGACGTTCAGGCGGTAGAACAAATCGCCGCGGAACCGCCCCTCCGTCATCGCCGCCTTGAGGTCCCGATTGGTGGCGGCGATCACCCGGACGTCGACGCGGAGGGTGCTGCTGCTGCCCACCCGCTCGAACTCCCTGTCCTGGAGGACGCGCAGGAGCTTCACCTGAAGTGCGGGGGAGATTTCCCCGATCTCGTCGAGGAAGATCGTGCCTCCGTCGGCGGCCTCGAACCTCCCGATCTTGTCTGCGATCGCCCCGGTGAACGCCCCCTTGACGTGGCCGAACAGCTCGGATTCCAGGAGCGTCTCCGTGAGGGCGGCGCAGTTCACCTTGACGAA
The DNA here is from genome assembly GCA_050263475.1 of Deltaproteobacteria bacterium. Lineage (GTDB taxonomy): Bacteria > Desulfobacterota > Deferrimicrobia > Deferrimicrobiales > Deferrimicrobiaceae > FEB-35. The sequence goes on along the minus strand of JBLNFH010000385.1, from coordinate 1,263 downwards.
CGGCTTCTCGCGGCGCGGGGAAAGGTCGTGGATGGCCCGCGCGAACAGGCCCTTTCCCGTCCCGCTCTCGCCCGTGATCAGCACGGTCGAGTCGGTGTCCTTGACCACGTCGACCATGTCGAAGATCTGCCGGATGCGCGGGGTCTTTCCGACGATATCGTGGAGGGGGAACTTCCCCCTTCGCTCCTCGGCGAGCCGCTCGATCTCCTCGATGCTGCGGAAGGAGATGACGAACCCCAGCCGTTCCGCCGCCTCGTCCTCGAAAAACGCCCAGCTCGCGCTGACCGGAACGATCCGTCCGTCGGCCCGGACCAGCGTCCCGTCCACGTCGCTGCGCGGCACTCCGCCCTCCGTCAGGTCGCCCATCGGACAGTCGTGCTGCGCGAGCCCGAAGCTCGCCCGGAGGATCCCGCGGCAGTCCTTTCCCAGCGCGTCCGCCGCGGGAACCCCGACCAGCCTCTCCGCCGACCGGTTGAAGGAGGAGATCCTGTGGTCCCGGTCGACCGTGATCACCGCCTCGCTCAGGCTGTTGAGGATCGCCGACAGCATCCTTTCGCTGCCGCTGGAGTGCGCGGCTCCTGCCGGCTGCAACGTTTCGTCGCGGGTCATGCCAGGATTATACCATCGCGAAGCGCCGATCCCGGCGGTCTTCCCCTAATGATGATGATGCATTGAATCGTGCTGAGACCCCTGCCGGAGGGTCTCTTCCTCGATATATGCGATCACGGCCTTGATCTCGGTTTCGTTCAGCCGCAGGTTGGGCATCGCCACGTTGTCGTATTCGGCCAGCAGGGACATCGCCAGCGGGTCCTTCTCCGCGATCATCTTGTCCGGCTCCGCCAGCCAGCGGGTCAGCCATGCCCGGTCCCGCTTCGCGACCACGCCCGACAGGTCCGGTCCGAGGGACCGCTTTCCCGATTTCACCATTCCCGTTCCGCCGATCGAGTGGCAGGCCTCGCATCGGGTGCGATAAACGCTTTCCCCCTTGGAAACCGTCCGCAGTTTGGGGGCGTTGGCATAGTCCTGTTCCTTATTGCCCGGTATCTTCCAGTTGGACAGCCAGCTGCCGACCTGCGTGGCCATGATGTATGGATTTTCGAAGGGCGACATCCTCATCCACCGACCCGTGCTCTGGTTGCCGATGATGCTGCTCACGGCATGAGCCTCCAGCTTTTCCCCCCCCGGACCCTCGCTGTACATTCCCAGCTTCTTGCGTAGCAGCGTCACGTCGTCTTTTTTCCCCGTCAGGAACAGCCAGCCGGG
>JBLNFH010000384.1:0-3467 GCA_050263475.1 Deltaproteobacteria bacterium | reverse complement strand
GTCGGCATCCGCTCCAGGAGCTTTTCGTGCACGTCCCCCGCCTCCCAGCTGACCCCGTGGGCCCCGAGTTTGCCCATCCCCGGCCCCACCGAGAGGAACCGGTTGTAGAGGTTCGCGTAGTCCCGCTCCACGATGGCCAGGCCCGGCATCGTTTTCCCGGGAACCGGCTCGCACTCGCCCCGTTTCCAATCCTTCACGCGCCTCTGCGCGATTTCCCCGGGGGTGTCGTGAAGGAGCGGCGCGGCGACGATGTCCTTCACCGGCTCGGGGAAATGCTTCGCCGAAAGCTCGCTCACCTTCCGGGCGATGAGGCCGAAGGTCTTCCAGTCCGGCTTCGACTCCCACGACGGGGGCACGGCGGCGTCCAGGCAGTTGACGAAGGAGTGCATGTCGGTCGTGTTCAGGTCGGATTTTTCATACCAGGTGGCCGCCGGCAGGACGATGTCGGAATAGAGGGTCGAGGTGTCCATGCGGAAGTTCAGGTCGACCACGAGGTCCATCTTCCCTTCGGGAGCGCGTTCGTGCCAGACCAGGTCCTTCACCGCCCCCCTGGCGGCCTCCTTCGCGGTGCAGCTGCTGTTGGGGGCGCCGAGCACATGCTTCAGGAAGAACTCGTGCCCCTTGGCGCTGGCGGAAATCGCGTTGGCGCGCCAGATGAACCAGACCTTGGGGGAATTTCCCTCCCCGTCCGGGTCCTCGATGGCGAACCGCGTCGCGCCGCTCTTCAGGCGGGACACCAGCCAGCCGCGGATCTCGTCGTCCGTGCGGGCTCCCGCGGCCTTCGCCGCCTCCACCAGCCGCAGGGTGCTGTCGTTGAAATGGGGGGAAAAGGGAAGCCAGCCGAGCCGGACCGCCTTGGCGTTCATGTCCGCCGCGTGGAGCGGCAGGTACCCACCGGTCTCCGGCTTGAAGTAGTCGACGAAGCTCCGGTCGTACCGCCACTGGTCGGAGTGGATATACCAGAAGCTCGGGGTGTTCTGGAGACGGGAAGGCTTCACCCAGTCCTGGGCCATGGCGATGGTGGTCCAGGGAGCGAGCGGCACCACCTTCTCCTGGCCCACGTAGTGGGCGAGCCCCGAGCCGTTGCGCCCGACGCTTCCCGTAAGGATGAGGGAGGTGATGGCGGCCCGGTAGATCAGGTCGTTGTGGTACCAGTGGTTGATGCCCGCTCCCACGATGATCATGTTCCGGCCGCCGCTCTTCTCACCGTTCTCGGCCCACTCGCGGGCGATCTTCAGCAGGGACCCGGAGGCGATGCCGGTGTACTTCTCCTGCCACTTCGGCGTGAACGGCTTGTCCTCGTCGTAGGACTGCGGATAGTCGCCGCCCAGGCCCCGCGAGACGCCGAACTGCGCCATGAGCAGGTCGAAGACGGTCGCGACCGTCACTTCGCCTTCCCGGGTCGCGACCCGCAGGACCGGGACTTCCCGGACCGCGTCCCCGTCGGTCTCGAAACGGAAGCGGACCGGTCTTGCATCGCCGCCGAGAAAGGTCAGGCGGCAATCGATGTCGGAGCCGTCGACCATGTCCTTCATGTCCAGGTTCCACTTCCCTTCCGCCTTGCTCCAGCGGGAACCGAGGCTTCCGTGGGGAACCTTCGCCTCTCCCTTCCCGTCCGCCACGCAGAGCGTCCAGTCGGCGTGCTCGAGCCCGGCGCTCCGTTCGATCTCGCCGGCCCGGAGGAACTCCCCCGGGCGCAGCGTCCCGTCCTTTTCCACGAGCTTCACGAGGAAGGGAAGGTCGGTGTACTTCCGCGCATACTCCTCGAAGAAGGGAACCTGCCGGTCCGCGTAATACTCCTTGAGGATGACGTGGTCCACCGCCATCCAGAACGCGCCGTCGTGCCCCTGCGCAACCGGCAGCCAGTTGTCGGCGAACTTGGTCGCGATGGAGTAGTCGGGGGACATGACCACGACCTTGGCCCCCCGGTAGCGGGCCTCGGTGAGGAAATGGGAATCGGGGGTTCGCGTCATCGGGACGTTGGAGCCGCACAGGACGATGTAGGACGCGTTGTACCAGTCGGCCGACTCGGGAACATCGGTCTGCTCGCCCCACACCTGCGGCGACGCCGGTGGAAGGTCGCAATACCAGTCGTAAAAGCTCATGCACACCCCGCCGAAGAGCTGCAGGAAACGGGTCCCGGCGGCGTAGCTGATCATGGACATGGCGGGAATAGGGGTGAATCCGATGACCCGGTCCGGCCCGTATTTTTTTGCGGTATAGACCGTGGAGGCGGCGATCAGCTCGACCACGTCGTCCCAGGACGCCCGCCGGAAGCCTCCCATGCCCCGTTTGCCGGTGTAGGCTTTCCGCGATTCGGGGTTTTCCACGATGCTTTTCCAGGCCTCCACCGGATCGTCGAAGCGTTGCCGCGCCTCCCTCCACAGGTCGATCAGGGCCCCGCGCATGTACGGGTACTTGACCCGCATGGGGCTGTAGAGGTACCAGGAATAGCTGATCCCCCGGGTGCAGCCGCGCGGCTCGTGGTTGGGGAGGGTGCCGTTGAACTGCGGGTAGTCGTTGGCCTGGAGCTCCCAGGCGACGATTCCGTCCTTTACGTGGACCATCCAGCTGCAACCGCCCGTGCAGTTGACGCCGTGGGTGCTCCGCACCACCTTGTCGTACTGCCAGCGGTTCCGGTAGAACTCCTCCCAGCCGCGGTCCGCCGGGGTACGGTCGTCTTTTACCCGTCCGCTCGACATTACCGGATCCTCCTTTTATACAGCATCAATACCGCGAGCAGGAATACGAAGACGACGACTCCAGCCGTCGGGAAATACGCGCCGGAGAGGGGCGCCTTGCGGGCCACCGCATCCTTGGCGAAGACGGCCAGCGCGGTGATCTCCTCCTCGGTCAGCGGCTTGCCGGCGTACGTTTTTCTCATGATCGGGAAGTTGAGGCTCTTCAGCATCCCCCGCAATCCCTGCTCGCCGACCGCTTCCGTGCGTGGGCTCAGGTCGGCGGCCAGGGCTCCCCACGTCACCCCCGAATAGCCGAAGCTGTGGCATGCCGCGCAGGGAGCGCCGCCGTTGGCGAAGGGCTTGTCGCCGGTGAAGAGGGCCTTCCCCAGGGCGACGAGTTCCGGGGTCACCGCGGTATCCGCGGGCTTCGGCGCAGGTTCGGCAGGGGGGGCCGCACCGGAAAGCGCCGCCGGCCCCGCGGGAGAACCTTCGCGGAGATAGGCGATGATCTTGCGCGCATCCTCGCGGCTCAACCCGAGATTCGGCATCTCGCCGCCGTATTTTTTCACCAGCTCCAGCTGGATCGGGTCCTTGTCGGCGGTCAGCTTGTCCGGCTCGACGATGATCCGCTCGAGCCAGCCATCTGTCCTTTTTCCCACGACCCCTTTCAGGTCGGGACCGGCCGAATCGCCCCCGCCGACCGTGTGGCAGTCGGCGCACTCTTTTTCGAATTTCTCCTTGCCCGAATCCGCTTGTGCCGGGACGGAAAAGGCAAGCGACAAGAGG
>JBLNFH010000383.1:0-4209 GCA_050263475.1 Deltaproteobacteria bacterium | reverse complement strand
GGGAATAGACGTCGGCGGTGTCAAAGAAGTTGATCCCGTGCTCCAGCGCACGCTTCAGGAAGGGCCGGCCCTCCTCCTCCTCGAGGACCCATTCCCGCCAGCGCTTCGAACCGTACGTCATGCATCCCATGCAGATGCGGGACACCTTGACGCCGGCCGCCCCGAGATTGACGTATTCCATATCGACGCCTTTCCCGGGTCCGGCCCCTATCGCTCCCGCACCGCGAGCAGCATCTTGCCGATCGTGGAGCGCTCTTCGAGCATGCGGTGGGCATCCGGCGCCCGCTCGAGCGGGATCTCGCCCGCGATCACCGGCCGGGCCTTCCCCGCGGCCACCATGTCGAAGACGCTGCGAAGGAGGGCGGTTCCCAGCGCCGGGCGGTGATCGAACAGGCGCAGGACGTTCACGCCGAAAAACCCCCGGCTGGTTTCCAGGAGCTTGATGGGCTGGAGGTGCGGCGTGCTCATCAGCTCCCGCAGCATCACGGACTTGTTCTTCCCCATCGCCGCCGCAACTCCGAGGGAAACGATCCTTCCCCCCGTCCGCAGCACCTGCAGGTCGCGCGCGAGCATCTGCCCGCCGATCGAGTCGAGGATGACGTCCACTCCCTCGCCTCCCGTGAGGCTTCGCACCGCATCCACGAAATCCACGGCCCGGTAGTCGATGGGGTGATCCACCCCGAACGCGTCGAGGAAAGCCACCTTCTCCGCCGATCCCGCGGTGCCGAAGACCACCGCCCCCGCGCCCTTCGCCATCTGCACCGCCGAGAGTCCGACCCCGCCCGCAGCCGCGTGGATCAGCACCCGGTCCCCGGGAAACAGCGCCCCCGTGTGGAAGAGGCAGTGGTACGCCGTGGCGAAATTCACCGGCACCGCCGCGCCCGCGGAAAACCCCACCTCCGCCGGAAGGGGGACGACGAAGGGGGCCTTCGCAACCGCCCACTCGGCGTACCCGCCGAACCGCGTGAACGCGGCCACCCGCTCCCCCCCGCTGAAGCCTTCCACGCCCGGCCCCACCAGGTCGACGACGCCGGAAACCTCGTATCCCGGGACGAAGGGCAGCTTCGGGGTGTCGGGGTAGATCCCCTGCCGGGCCAGTACGTCTGCGAAATTGACCCCCGCCCTGTGGACGCGGATCCGCACTTCCCCGCGGACCGGCCGCGGGATGGGCAGCTCGGCGGCCTCGAGCGCTTCCGGGGGTCCCGTCCTGCGGATTTCGACCGCCTTCACGCCTCTCTCGCCCAGTTCACCCGCAGCAGCTTGGAGTCCTCGGACCATTTGTATTCCAGCGTGCCCCTACAGGCCTTGCGCAGTTCGCGCCCGATCCGCTGGGCCAGTTTTTCATCGGTTGTCGTGATCTCCAGCCGCCCGTCGACGTCCTCGACGGACATGATGCGCTCGAGGGGGTTGATCCCCATGGCCCGCTTCTCCTCGTTTCGGGCCAGTCTCATGATCTGCTCCCTGTGGTCGCGCAGATAGCCGCCGCGCACCAGGATCACTCCCGACGGGAAGCCGTCCGCGATCTTGCGGCACGCCGGGCAGCGCTCCAGGGAAACCGCGCTCTTCCGCGTCAGGGCCGCGTACTCCTTCTCGTCGATATGCCAACGCTTGTTTCGCCGGATGGCGTGGCACTTCGGGCAGGCGCCGACGGCCGACGCGCTTTTCCTGGGGATGTAGGGATCCGTCTCGCGATCGATGTTCTTCCTGCTGGCAGGGTTGAAGCGGTTCGGAAGGGCACTCATTTTCCCACCTCCCGTGTCGACAGAACGGTTGGCTGCGGGAACTGCTCCCTCCTTTAGGATACCCCTGGCGGAGAAAAGGTTCTATTCCCGGCGCTAACGAAACCGGACGCCTTCGCCCTCCTTCCGGAGCACCAGGGGCTGCCCCGAGGAGGCCCTCCTCGCAAGCTCCCCTTCCGCGCTCATCACGCCGATCGGTCCCCGGACGTGCCGGTCGATCACCCGCCCCAGCTCCCGGATCCCGTACTCCGCGCTGTACCCCGCGGCGGCGAGCCATTCCTTCGCTTCCGGCCGGACCTCCAGCCGAACGCCGTTCACGTTCAGCAGGTGCTCGGAGAGCGCCGAGAGGTGGATGTCCAGCACCTGGCGCACGTCTTCGGGGGACAAGGGGCGGAACACGATCTGCTCGTCGATCCGGTTCAGGAACTCGGGACGGAACCGCTTCTTCGCCTCGGCGAGCGCGCCCGCGGCAAGCGCCGCCCGGCTCCCGGCAAGGAATCCCATCTCCTTGGCGACGCGGATGTTTCCGGTCATCACGAAGACGGCATTCCTCGCATCGGCGGTGCGCCCCTGCCCGTCGGTGAGCTTCCCTTCGTCGAACAGCTGGAGGAAAAGGTCGAACACGCGCGGCGCGGCCTTCTCGACTTCGTCGAGCAGGACGACCGAGTACGGTGTCGTCCGCAGGCGGCCGGTCAGCTGCCCTCCCTCGTCGTAGCCGATGTACCCCGGCGAGGTCCCCACCAGGCGGCTGATGCTCATATCTTCCTGGAACTCCGACATGTCCAGCCGGATGAAGGCGCGCTCGTCCGAGAAGAGGTAGATCGCCATCCGCCGCGCCAGCTCGGTCTTCCCGACCCCGGACGGTCCGAGGAAAAGGAAAACGCCCAGCGGCCGGCGGCGGTCCCCCAGTCCCGCGTGCGCCAGGAGCATGCGGCGGCAGACCCGGGAGATCGCGTCCTCCTGGCCGACGATGTGCCGGTTCAGGTATTCTTGCAGTCCGCGGATCCGGGACTCGGTGAGGCCCCCCATCCCCCCGCGCACGACTTCGATGGGGAGACCCATCTTCTCCGCCACCACGCGGGCGACCACTTCCGGCCGGGCCACGGCGACGCCCATCGGGCCGTCGCGATCGGATTCGATCGCCATGGAGAGCAGCGGGACGCGGCACTCCGCGCACGCCCGGTCCAGCAGGTCGATCGCCTTGTCGGGGAGGAAGTGCGTCGGGTCGAACCGGATGGAGAGGTCGACGGCCGCGTTGATCGCCTCATCGGAGATCGTGACGCCGAAGTGCGATTCCCGGTGCGCGCGCAGGCCGATCAGGATCTCCCGGCTCTCGTCCCGCCCCGGCTCGGCCACCTGGATCGACTGGAAGCGCCGCTCCAGCGCCGGGTCCTTTTCGATGCTGCGGCGGAACTCCGTGATGGTCGTCGCGCCGATGCAGCGCAGCTCCCCGCGCGCCAGGGCCGGCTTCATGATGTTCCCGGCGTCCATCGGCGCGCCCTCCGCACGGCCCGCCCCCACCACCGTGTGGAATTCATCGATGAACAGGATCACTTCGGGGTGGGAGCGGACTTCGTCGATCAGCCTGGTGAGCCGCTCCTCGAACTCCCCCCGGTACTTGGTGCCCGCCACCAGCTCCGCCATCGAGAGCTCGATCAGCCGTTTCCCCCCGAGCATGCGCCGGTCGCGCCCCATCGCGATCCGCTCCGCCAGCGCCTCGACGACCGCCGTCTTCCCCACGCCCGCCTCGCCGACCAGCACGGGGTTGTTCTTCGTCGGCATCAGCAGGACCTTCAGGAGCTGCCGCAAGGTGGTGCGGGTCCTCTCGGAGTCGACGAACGGCATCAGCCGCCCTTCGCGGGCAGCCCGGGTGAGATCCCTGCCGTATCGATCCAGGAGGGGCGTCTCGGACGTGCGGGGCTCCTCCTCTATGACGGTGATGCCGGGCTCTTCGTGGACCACGCGCTGCCTGGCGGCCTGCGCGTTCCCGGAAAGGATCTCCCGGTGGAGCGCTTCGGGCTCGATCCCGGCCCCGATGAGGACCGCCGTGATGACCGGCCCCGGGTCCTCCAGGATGGCTCCCAGCAGGTGCTGCGTGCGGGTCTCCGCGGACCCTGCCCGCTCGGCGATCTCGTGCGCTCCCCGGAAAATCGCCTTGCAGGCCTCGCTGCGATGGACCCCCTGGCCGGTGGGCTGGGCCATCCCGGGGCGCAGCCTCGACCGGACCCCGCGGCGGAAGGATACGGCCGATATCCCCATCGCCCCGAGGACCTGTTCGATCCCTTCCGCCTCGGCGCGTATTCGCTCGACGGGGAAGGATTCGAGCTTCGAGAACTGTAAAAACCCGAGCGCCTTATGCAGGCTGCACACCCCGATCAGGAGATGTTCCCGTTCTATGAAGGGATGCCGGCAGGTGGCTGCCTCGGAGGCGGCGATTTGCCATGCCAATCCTGCGGCAGGTGAAAGGCTT
>JBLNFH010000382.1:0-3535 GCA_050263475.1 Deltaproteobacteria bacterium | reverse complement strand
CCCGGAGCTGGCGGTTGGCCTGCTCGAGCATCGGGACGAGCGCGGCCGGGGCGACTCCCCGGGCCGTCATCCGCGCCGGGTCCAGGATCACCCGGACCTGGCGGCGCTGTCCGCCGATGATCTTCACCTCGGAGACGTCGGGGATGGACGCGACCTGGTCGTGGAGCCCCTCGGCGATGCGGCGCAGGGAGAAGGGATCGTGCCGCCCGCTGTCCAGCGTGAGGGCGAGGACGGGAACGTCGTCGATGGAGCGCGGCTTGATGAGCGGGGGCATCGCGCCCGGGGGAATCAGGTCGAAGTTGGCGAACATCTTCTGGTTCAGGCGGACGATGCTTTTCTCCTCGTCTTCCCCGACCTTGAACCGCACGATCGCCAGGGACCCGCCCGGCGACGAGGTGGAATAGACGTACTCGACCCCCGGGATCTCCCAGATGAGCTTCTCCATCGGCTTGGTGACCCGCTCCTCCACCTCCTTCGCCGACGCCCCGGGCATCTGCACGAACACGTCGATCATGGGCACGATGATCTGCGGCTCCTCCTCCCTCGGGAGAAGGAGCACCGCGCCCACGCCCAGCAGGAGAGACGCCAGGACGATCAAGGGCGTCAGCCGGGAGTCGATGAAGGCGGACGCGATCCTGCCGGCCAGCCCGCGGCCCTGCGGTTTCACCTGCGGACCTCCACCTTCACCCCGTCCGCCAGACGGTCGAGCGGAGAGACGGCCACCCGGGAGCCGGGATCGATCCCCGCGAGGATCTCGATCCGGTCGCCCATCGGCTGCCCCGTCTTCACCATCACCAGGCGTGCCACGTTGTCCGGGGTGATCACGAACGCCCCGTCGAACCCTCCCGAGCGGAAGACCGCGTTCCGCGGGATCGCAAGGACGGTCCCCTTCCCCGCCGGAAAGCGAAGGCGCCCGTACATCCCCGTGCGCAATCCGGCCGCCGAAACGTCCGCCTTAACGAGGAACGTGCGGCTGGACGGATCCACCACGGGCACGATCTCGGACAGGACCGCCGTCATCGGCCGGTCAGGGGCCGCATCGAGAACGACCTGGACCTTCGATCCCACGGAGAGCCGGGACAGGTGCGTTTCCGGCACCGCGGCCTCCAGCCGGTAGCGCCGAGCGTCTTCCAGGATCAGCAACGGCACTCCCGGGACCGCCATCGACCCGGCATCGCCCTTTTTTTCTGCGACCACACCCGCGAACGGGGCCGTCACTTTCGTGTGGGAGAGCATCGCGTTCGCCGCTTCGGCCTGGTTCCTCGCCTGGGCGACGCGGCCGGCCGCCTGCGCGAGCCTCTCCACCGCACGTTCGTATTCCTCCACGGCAACCGTACGTTTCGCCTCGACTTCCTCGTATTCCTGCTGCGTGACCACCCTTTCCTCGTGCAGTTTCCCGAACCGGGCAAACGTCTTCTCGGCGAGCGTTCTGCCCGCCTCGGCCTGCGCAATGGCGCGCTCGGCCTCCTCGCGGGATGCCAGTGCCTCGGCTACCGCCCCTTCGGCCGCGGCGGCCTGCGCCCGGATCGCGGCATCGTCGATCGTCGCGAGAAGCGCCCCTTTTTCCACCTTGCTGCCTGCCGACACCGGGAAGGAGGTCAGCCTGCCCATCACCTGGGGCGCCACCTCGGCGATCGTGCGGGCCCGGATCGTCCCGACGGCCTCGACGATCCTTTCCTGCTCGGAGAGGGATACCGTCACGACCTCCACGCCCGACACCAGCCGCTGCGGACCGCCCTCCGTCCCCGGCTTGCCCTTATCGCCGCATCCGGCCAGCAGGGCCGATCCGACGGCCAGAAGCAGGATCCCCTCCGCAAGGCCGACAACGCTGCGCATCCCTGACTTCCATCTCACTACTCCCTTCATGGCATCTCCTCCGAACCGGGAAGGGCCCACTGCAGGAGCCTGCCGGTGGCGAAGAGAAGCTCGGCGCGGGACTGCCGCAGGTCGTTCTCCGCCTTCACGAGATCCGCGCGGGCTTCGTTCGCAGCCGACTGGGCATCCAGCAGGTCGATCATGCGGGCGAGCTGGTTCTCATACCGCGCCTGGGTCAGCCGCAATCCTTCCTCCGCGGCGGCGGCTGCGGACCGGGCGATCTCCACCCGCGTCCCGGCTTCCTGGGCGCCCAGGTAGGCCTTCGTCACCTGGAACGCCGTCGCGTCCTGCGCCCCGCGGTAATACGCCTTCGCACGCCCGCTTTCCGCGGAAGATCGGGCCACCGCCGCTTCCCGGCGGAGCCCGTCGAACAGGTTCCACGTGAGGCCGACGCCCACCTTCCAGGAACGGTTGTCCGGGGAAAAGACCCCGTCCTGGCCGTCCATCTGCCAGGCGCCCATCACGCCCACCGCGGGCAGGTAATCCGACCGCTGCAGATTCACGTTCGCTTCGGCGCTCTCGACCCGCATCGAAAATGCGCGCAGATCGGCGCGGCCCGCATGGGCCTCCGCGATCCGTTCCGGGAGGGATCCTTCCTCCGGTAGCGCGGGAAGCGCGGCGACGGCATCCGCTTCGGTCCCGCCCCTTTCCCCCATGGCAAGCGCCAGCCCTTGCCGCGCAAGGGCGAGCCGGTTGTCCGCCGTCACCCGGCCGGCCTCCGCAGATGCCAGGAACACCCTCGCCCGCAGGACGTCGGAGACAAGACCCATACCGGATCTCTCCATCGCATCGGCGACCCGGTGACGTTCCCTGGCATCCTCCTGCCCCCGGACCGCAACCTGCAGGTACGCTTTCGCCGTCAGCACGCCGAGATAGGACGAGAGGACCTGGTAGGCCGCCTCCTCCTTTTTCCGCCGCAGTTCCTGCCCTCGTGCTCCCGCTTCGCGTCGCGCGATCCGGTACCCCAGGTAGGCCTTCGGCGCAAAGAGGGCCTGCTCCACGGTGAACGCGGTCAGGTACTCGTTGATGGGAGGGGGCTTGTTGAAATTATCGACGGAGGCGAAATCGGAAAGCAGCAACCGCTCCTGGTTGATCTTGAAGGCGAACGCCTCGGAGGGGATGCTGGTCCTGATGAATCGCTCCTCGAAGGCCAGGCTCGGCAGGTAGTAGCCGCGGGCGATCTTCGCGTCCATCTTCGCCGCCGTCCATTCCTCCCCCGCCGCCGAAAGGAAGGGGTTGTTCTTCATGGCACGGGCAAGCGCCTCCGGAAAATCGACGGGGACGCCGCCGCCACGGACATCGGCAGGGATCATCAGGAGAAACAGCAGGATAATTGCGGGAAAGCCGAACAAGCCTGCACGCGGGGCGTCTACGCCCGAGGCGCGATGGGGTCCGGTCATCGTCATCTCCCCTCTGTCGCCGGGGTGGCCCGGCCGCAACTCATGGGACGGCGTTGCTACCTGTCAGGGCAAGGATGATGCCATACGCCGGTTCGGGGCAAATTTGTCAGTAATATTATTTATTTACGGATAGTTACCGGGTATTTCCCCAGCACTCGATCGGGGATCCGAAGCCATCTGCAACAAAAAGATCGGCGTTTGGATCATTGGATGCAACACCATGCGCGCACTTGGTCCTTGTGTTGCACGTCTTGCATCGG
>JBLNFH010000381.1:0-6077 GCA_050263475.1 Deltaproteobacteria bacterium | reverse complement strand
AGAAGGACCAGGACGTCGTAGCCGAGATCGAAGGCGAGGTATTCGGCCGCCGTCAGGGCGAGGCGCGGGGTGAGCAGCCGTTCGATCGTCGGGTCGTCGGCGAGGTTCAGGAACACGACGGTGTGTCCGCTCGCGCCCCCCTGCTCGAACTCCTCCAGGAAGGAGGCCGCCTCCCGGTAGGTGATCCCCAGGGCGGCGAAGACGACCGCGAACTTCCCGGGGGCTCTGGATTCCCCCGTCTCTCCCCTTCCGGCGCCCGCGTTCCGCAGGATCTGGCCGGCGATCTCCCTCGCGGGCAGCCCCGCGCCGGAGAAGATCGGGAGCTTCTGCCCGCGCACGAGCGTGTTCAGCCCGTCGATCGCCGAGATGCCCGTCCGGATGAAATCGGAGGGCTTGTCCCGGGCCACCGGGTTGATGGGCGTGCCCATGATGCTTTCCCACTTCTCCGGAAGGACGGGCGGCAGGCCGTCGACGGGGTCGCCGGCCCCGTTGAAGCGCCGCCCCAGGATGTCCGGGGAGAGGGGGATCCTCGGGGGGGAACCGGTGAAGCGGATCCGCGTCGAACGCAATCCGATGCCGGTCGATTCCTCCAGGATCTGGATCACCGTGTGCCGGTCGGAGAATTCGATCACCTGCCCCCGGCGCGCCGGCCCCTCCGGCAGGAGGATTTCGACCATCTCCCCCATGGAAACCCGCCGCACTCCCTCCACGAAAAGAAGCGGCCCGGCGATGGAGTGCAGGGTCCGGTATTCTCGCGTGACGAGGTCTATGGGCCCTCCCTCCCTTCCTCTTCGATCCGCCCGATCAGCGTCATCGCCGCCTCGCGGAACCCCTCCGCCGGAAACTCCTTCATCCGTCCGAGCTCTTCCCGGAAGGGAAGCGCCAGGACCTTTTCCACGGGGGTTCCTTTCCCGAGCAGCTCCTTGCAGAGGGAATGGAACGAAAGGATCGCCTTGAGCATGAAATAGGTCTTCTCCGGGGGGCTGGCGGCGTCGTGTTCCGAGAAAGCGCTCTGCCGCAGAAAATCCTCGCGAAGCATCCCGCTGACCGTCAGCACGATCCGTTCCTGGTCCTGGAGGGACTCGATCCCCACCAGCTGAACGATTTCCTGGAGCTCCTCCTCCCGCTGCAGGAGTCCCATCATCTCGCGGCGCAAGGAAGGCCATTCGGCCGACACGTGGTCCCGGAACCACTCGTCGACGGCCCCGGCATAGAGCGAGTAGCTTTTCCTCCAGTCGACGGCGGGGAAGTGCCTGCGGTGCGCGAGGTCGGGGTCCAGGGCCCACAGGACTCCCGCGATCCTCTGGGAACTCTGCGTGACGGGCTCCGAGAAGTCCCCGCCGGGGGGAGACACCGCCGAAACGATGGTGACCGTGCCCTCCCGTTCCCCGTCTCCCAGGCAGACCACCCGGCCGCCGCGCTCGTAGAACCCGGCCAGCCGGGTGGCCAGGTAGGTCGGGTATCCCTCCTCCCCGGGCATCTCCTCGAGGCGGGAAGAGATCTCGCGGAGCGCTTCCGCCCACCGCGAAATGGAGTCGGCCATCAGGGCCACGCGGTATCCCATGTCCCGGTAATACTCCGCGATCGTGATCCCCGTGTACACCGACGCCTCCCGGGCAGCCACCGGCATGTTCGAGGTGTTCACGATGAGGACGGTCCTCTCCATGATGGGCCTTCCGGTGCCGGGGTCCAGGAGAGTGGGGAAGTCCGAAAGGACTTCCGTCATCTCGTTCCCGCGCTCCCCGCACCCCACGAAGACGATGACGTCCGATTCGGCGTGCTTGGCCAGCGTCTGCTCGACGACCGTCTTGCCGGTGCCGAACCCGCCGGGGACGATGGCGGTGGCCCCGGTCGCCAGCGGGAACAGCAGGTCGAAGACCCGCTGGCCGGTGATGAAGGGCAGCGTGGGGGGGAGCCGCCGGCGGAAGGGGCGGGGGGTCCGTACGGGCCAGCGCTGCATCATCTTGATGGCGGTCCCGTCCTCGAGAACGGCCACCGGATCGACGACCGTCCGCTCGCCCTCGAACACCTTGGCCAGGCGCCCGCCGCAGCCGGGGGGAACCATCACCCGGTGCTCGATGCGGCCGGCCTCGGGGACCGTGCCGATCACTTCCCCCGGTTCCACCCGGTCCCTTTCCTTCACCGCGGGGCGAAACTCCCAGCGCTTGGCGCGGTCCAGGGAGGGGACCGAAATCCCGTGCACGATGAAATCGCCTCGATGGCGGCGGATCGCTCCAAGCGGGCGCTGCACGCCGTCGAACACGGAGGTCAAAAGCCCCGGCCCCAGCTCCACCAGGATCGGCTCCCCGACATCGGTCACCCGTTCCCCCAGTCGAATCCCGGTCGTGTTTTCGTAGACCTGGATGGTGGCGAGGTCGGTCTCCAGGCGGATCACCTCTCCCAGGAGGCCCGATTCGCCGACCTTCACGCGGTGGTGCATCCGCGCCTCCCCCATGTTTCTCGCCGCCACGGTGGGGCCGGAGACGCGAACGATGATTCCTTCGCCGGGCATGGGGATCCTATCTCCGGATCTTGATGTGATAGCCGGTCGCCCGCTGCATCAGCCGGGCGATGTATTCTCCGGGTTGCATCGCGCCTTTCGAGATCCGGAAGGCCGGAACCGGGATGAAGACGGGGGATCGGCTGTCCTCCAGCTTTCTCCGGAGCCTTTCGGGCAGCTGCCGGAAGAGCGACTCGTCCACCAGGACGAGCCGCACCCCGGGGTCCGCCAGGAGGGACTCGGCCGACCGCCGCAGCTCCTCCGTCGTTCCGGTCGGCCGCGCTCCCACCCCCGCCAGCCGGAATCCCGGCACCATTTCCTCGTCCACCAGCGCGATGATGTTCGGCATGCGCCCCGCACCTTCCTTCCGATTAATACTCGAGGATCAGCCGCTCCCTCAAGTCGGGATCCGGGAGCCCCACCAGTCTGCCGCGGAAGATCATCCGCAGGTTCCGGATCTCCCGGGTCTTGTTCAACAGATATGCCGCGAGCGGCCCCCATCCCAAGGGATCGGAGCGCATCCGCGCCCGCATGGCCCGAAGCAGGACCCGGTCCAGCTGCCCCTCCACGACGACGAGAAGCGGAATCCCCGCGAACGGGGAGGAAACCGCTCTCATCGCCCGTGCGAAGACCGACCGGGCCGCCATCCCGAGCGCCTCGGGGATGGATTGCGCCTCCCAGATCCGGTCGAAGTCCCTGGGCGCGTAGATCCGCCCCCCCGGGAGAAAATGGATCCGGCGATCCGCCACGCGGATCCGCTCCTCGACCGCCTTCAGGGCGGTCATGAGGTTTGCCCGGTCCACGGACAGCGAAAGGAACAGGGGGAGGGCGTCCTCCGGGCCGTCCCCGCTTCCCTGCCGTTGGATCGCTTCCATGCGGCCTTCCGCCTGCCCGGCCCGGAAACGCTCCAGGGCCGTCTCCACGAAGAACAGGTCCCTGGAATCCCGGTATCCCTTCATGGCCCGGGAGAGCGGGCCTCCCCAGGGGTCCCGCCACGTCACGAGCAGGTCGACCACGGCGCGCAGGTTCGGCTGCCTGCACAGCTCCTGGAGCGCCGCCTCCCCGTGGATGCCGGTCGGGACCAGGGATGCGAGGATTTCCTCCGGGGGAAGGCCGGCGGCCTTTCCGCGCAGGATCGTCTTGATCGCCTGCAGCTCCCAGCTCGAAAGGAGGAGCCGGACCGCCTCCCTGCAATCCCCGGCCGACATGGAGAGCAGCCGGGACAACGTCTCCTGGAAATTCCGGCGCAGGGCCTCCTCCATCCGTGCCGTGTCCGAGGCCGCGGCGCCGGCGGAATCGAGGAAGCGCCCATACGGGGTTTCCCGCAGGGCGATGGCGATCCCGTGAAGCCCCGGGGAGGCAAGGAGCGTTTCGTAATCGGCCCGTGCCAGGAGCAGTCCCCAGAGGGACCGGAGCCTCGCGTTGAGGTAGGAAAGGTCACTCATCGGCAGCGACCAGGCTCCGGTGGATTTCCGCCATCAACGCCGGGAGGGCGTTTTCCAGCCTGGCCTTCAGCGTGTTCCGGATCCGGATCGTGCCGGCTTCGTCCGACACCTCGACGCCCCCGATCTCGCCTTCCGGGAGCGGGACGCGACGGATGCGCGGGTCGGCCAGCAAGGGCCCGAGCGACTCCAGGGCGTACGCGTCGGCGCCCAGGCTTACGTTTCCCGCCGGGATTTCCGGAAGGATCTCCCGATACAAACGCTCCGCCACCTTCGGATAGCCCTCCATGGAGGGCACCCGCGACAGGCGCTCCCGCAAACGGGCCAGGACGTCTTCCGCGAGAGCGGCCCGCGCGCGCACTTCGACCTCATTCGCCTCCAGCCGCGCGCGGCTCATCCGGAGGTCGCGCTCCCGCGCCGTCTCCCGTTCGAACGCTTCCCGGGAGGCCTGCTCCATCGCCTCCGCCTCCGCCAGCGCACGGGCGATCCGCCGGCCGGCCTCTTCGCGGGCCGCGCCGAGGCTCTCCGCTTTCCTGCCTTCGGCGTTCCCGATCAGGTGCCGGGCCAGCGCTTCGTATCCCATGCCCGCCTCACTTGAGCGTGGTCAGGATGAGGATGGCGACGGTGAACCCGAAGATGACGAGCGTCTCGGGGATCACGAGCAGGATGATCACCGTTCCCAGGGACTCGGGTTTCTCGAGGATGGCCCCGACGGCGGCCGCCCCGATCCTGGCCTGCGCCCAGCCGGTGGCGAGGGCGCAGAGCCCGATCGCCAGCCCGGCTCCCAGCGCGATCAATCCGATCGTCATGGACATGTCCTCCTCTTCCGGCCGTGTCGGCCATCACGCGACGATTTTGAAGGGTTTGTAGGCCCGACCTCCCCCGTCGAAAAAATTCTCGAAGAACTCCACGTAGTGGAGACGGAGCGCCTGGATCGTGGGCGACAGGATGCAGAAGGCGAGGTTGATCGCATGCAGCGTCACCGCGGCGAGGATTCCCAGCGCCGGCCACGGGACGAGGGAGACGATCCGGTTGGCCGTGTAGGCAAGTGCGACGGAGGCGACGCCGATCCCCATGATGCGGAGATAGGAAAGGATGTTCATGAGGTTGTGAAGCTTCATCGCTGCGGCCGGCCCTCCCGCGAGGATCATCAGGGGGAGGCTGACCGCAACCCCCGCCGCGCCTGCGAAGAGGAGCGCCCGGGGGGCTTTGCCGAGGGCCCCGGCCAGCAGGGCCAGGAACCCGATCACCATCACCAGCCCCGCGGCTCTTGCGGCGGCCTCGCCCCGGTTCCCGCTTTTCCACGCGGAGCGGATGCCGAGCACGATCCCCAGGAGGACGTGGAAGGCCCCGATCGCCAGCGCGAACAGGATCGTATCCATGAAGTCCCCCATTCGGTGGAGGAAGAGGGGGCGCAGGCCCATCCGGGTCCCCAGGTCCCCGAACAGTTCCCCGTAGGCGATCCCCCAAAGCGTCGCCGATGCCGCCGCCCAGGAAAATACGGTCGCCGCGTCGACAAGGAACCGGCTCGAGCGGTACCGCCGCTTCACCAGCGAGGCGATCGCCAGCAGCAGCAGGCCGTACCCGATGTCCCCGATGATGACCCCGTAGAACAGGGGGAAAAAGAGCGCGACGTATGGGGTCGGGTCGATCGTCCCGTAGCGGGGGAGCGGAAGAATGCGGGTGAAGATCTCGAACGGCCGGACCAGGGGGGAATTGGAGATCGAGATCGGGACCTGCTCCTCCTCCGCCTTCCCGATGGGGAGGCGCTCCATGAGGACTTCCTTCCCGAATGCGGACGCCAGCGATCCCTCCAGGCTCTCCAGCTGCTTCCGGGGGATCCAGCCGTACAGGAGGAAGGTCATGTGGGACTCGAAAAAGGAATCGGACGCGAGGATCTGCCCGATCCGGTTATCGAGCCAGAGGCGCGCCCCTTCCAGCATCCGGCGCCACCGGGACGACAGGGCGGACAGCTCCGTGTCCAGTTCCCGTATCCTCATGGGGATCTCCTCCTGCTTCCGGAGGAGAATTTCGAGGGCTTCCCCGACGGGCTTGTCCGCCACGGAAGAGGGAAGGCGAAGCTCCCCGATGTTTTTCTCCCACAGCAGGGACTTGGCCTCCGATGCCCTCTCCGC
>JBLNFH010000380.1:0-2574 GCA_050263475.1 Deltaproteobacteria bacterium | reverse complement strand
TTTAATGGACAGGTCCCCGAAGAGGGAATTGCAGGGGAATTTTTAGGAAAGAATTTCTATAGAATGCAAGGGATACCCTCCCTTCACCCTCCGTTATGGCTCGATTCCGGGCTTGGGACGGCACCGATTCCTGGTGAGATTTCATCATAACAATGACACGAGACAGTTATCGGCTGGCATTTCGGAACCCGGCTTCGGAGCAATGGAGAAGGAGGGGGGAACATGGGCAGCGGGATCGACCGCAGTTTCGACTTCCTGCCGCTGAACGAGCGGGAGGGGAAGCCTCGCAAGCGCGGAATCACGGAGATGCGGGGGCCGTACTACGCACCGGTGGGCAAGCGGTATCTGCTCGATATCCTGGAAACCATGGGATCCTACATCGACATTTTCAAGTTCAGCGGCGGTTCCTTCAGCCTCATGCCGAAAAAGGCGGTGCAGGAGCTGATCGACACCTGCCACGATCACGACGTCCTGGTGTCCACGGGCGGTTTCATCGAGAGGGTCCTCACCCACGGGGAGGATGCGGTGAGCCGTTACCTGGAGGAATGCAGGAAAATGAATTTCGACGTCGTGGAGATTTCGAGCGGCTTCATCACGGTGCCGCTGGACGACCTGGTGCACCTGGTGGGGAAGGTCACCGATCTGGGGATGAAGCCGAAGCCGGAAGTGGGGATCCAGTTCGGCGCGGGAGGGGCCAGCAGCGTGGAAGAGCTGGAGGCCGAGGGGACCTCGGACCCGTCGCAGGCGATCCGCGCGGCGAAACGGTATCTGGAGGCCGGGGCGCATCTCATCATGATCGAATCCGAAGGGATCACGGAAAACGTCCGGACGTGGCGCACGGATGTGGTCGCGAAACTGGTGAACGAGCTGGGCCTGGACAAGGTGATGTTCGAGGCCGCCGAGCCGGAAGTGTTCTCCTGGTACATCAAGAATTTCGGTCCCGAGGTCAATCTGTTCGTCGACCACTCCCAGGTGGTCCAGCTGGAGTGCCTGCGGTCCGGGATCTGGGGAACGAAAAGCACGTGGGGCCGCGTGGTTACATACAAGGAAAAGGGGCGCCGGTCCGCGCCCGCCCGGCCGAAGCTGGTCGAGCCGGCCGCGAAGGGCAGGAGGTGAGAGATGGCTCGCACCTCTCTGAGCGCGGCGTTGGGCGAGGAGCGATCCCATAGCCGGTCCGAACAGCTGGCCGAGTTCGTCGAGGCTGCCGCCTGGGAGGAGATCTCGCCGGCGGCGCGGGAGGCGCTGAAGATCCGGGTGCTCGACTCCCTGGGTTGCGCCCTCGGGGCGTTGAAGGGGCTTCCCGTGCAGATCCTCCGCCAGAACATCGAGGAGTTCGGGGGCGCCCCGCTGTGCACCATGATCGGGGGAGGGAACACCGCCCCCGATCGCGCCGCGTTCTACAACGGCGCGCTGGTCCGCTACCTGGATTTCAACGACAGTTATCTCGCCAAGGGCGAAACCTGCCATCCGAGCGACAATCTCGGCGCGATCCTTGCCGCTTCCGAGTACTCCCTCGCTTCCGGGCGGCAGTTCCTGACCGCCCTGGCGGTCGCCTACCAGGTGCAATGCCGGCTGAGCGACGAGGCCCCGGTGCGGGGGCGGGGGTTCGACCACACCACGCAGGGGGCGTTCGCCGCCGCGGCCGGCGTGGCGAAGGCGCTGGAGCTGTCCGCCCCGCAGATCGCGAACGCTATCGGGATCTCCGGCACCGCCAACAACGCCCTGCGCGTCACGCGCACGGGCGAGCTGTCCCATTGGAAGGGCCTTGCCTACCCGAACACGGCGTTCGACGCGCTGCGGGCGGCGTTCCTCGCGATGCGGGGGATCACGGGCCCGCGGGAGGTGTTCGAGGGGAACAAGGGGTGGTGCCAGACGGTATCGGGGGACTTCGAGATCGACTGGCGGAAGGAGAACCTGGAGCGGGTGACGCGCACGATCCTCAAGAAGTACAACGCCGAGATCCATTCCCAGTCGGCCATCGAGGGACTGATCGAGCTGATGCGGGACAGCGGGTTTTCGGGCAGGGAGATCCACCGGATCCGGATCGACATCTTCGACGTGGCGCACCTGATTATCGGCGGGGGTGCGGAGGGCGACAAGACCATCGTCCGCACCAAGGAGGAAGCCGATCACAGCCTGCAGTACATGGTCTCCGCCGCCGCGCTCGACGGGCAGGTGATGCCCGAGCAGTACGAGCCGGAGCGGATCGCGAGGGACGACGTCCAGTCGTTGCTGCGCCGCGTCACCGTTGTCCCGGATCCGGGCTTCTCCCGCAGGTTCCCGGACGAGCACGCCTGCCGGGTCGCCGTGACGTTGAAGGACGGCCGCACGTTCAGGAAGGATAAATCGGACTACGAGGGTTTCCACACGCGCCCGATGTCGTGGGCGAAGGTGGAGGAGAAGTTCCACCGCCTGGCGGAAAACGCCATCGATGTGTTCCGCCGGGAGGAGATCGTGAAGGCCGTCCGGAAGCTGGACGACATCTCCATCAAGGACCTGATGCCGCTGCTGTCGTAACGACCGGCGCCGCGCCCCCGGGGGTCAGTGATTCTCCCTGCCCCGGTTCTTCTGACC
>JBLNFH010000379.1:0-3048 GCA_050263475.1 Deltaproteobacteria bacterium | reverse complement strand
AGTTTAAGAACGTCCCTGACGTATAGTTATTTTTTCCAGGCCTGGGCGAGCGCTTCCTTGATATGGCGGACGGGGACGAGCGTCATGGGGTACTTCATCGAGAGCCGTTCGGCGTTGGAGGCGGGCAGGATCACGCGCGAGAACCCCATCCGGGCGGCCTCGTTGAGCCTCGGCTCCGCCATCGGGACGGCCCGGACCTCGCCGCCCAGCCCCACCTCCCCGAAGGCCGCAGTTCCCGCGGGGATCACCTGGTCCTTGAAGCTCGCGGCGACGGCGCACAGCAGCGCCAGGTCCGCCGCGGTTTCGTCGAGCTCGAACCCTCCCGCCACGTTGACGAAAATATCCTGGTTGTAGAGCGGGAGCCCCGCCTTCTTCTCGAGGATGGCGCACAACAGGATCACGCGGTTGGCATCCGCCCCCAGCGTCGTGCGCCTCGGCATCGCAAGGAAGGACTGGGCGGCGAGCGCCTGGACCTCGACCAGCAGCGGCCTCGTCCCTTCGATCGCGGGAAACACGAGCGTTCCCGAGGTGTCCCCGCTCCGTTCGGAGAGGAACAGCCCGGACGGATCGGCCACCTCGGCCAGCCCGGTGGCGCGCATCTCGAACACGCCGATCTCGTTGGTCGATCCGAACCGGTTTTTTACCGCCTTGAGGATGCGGTACGGGTGACCCTTCTCCCCCTCGAAGTACAAAACCGTGTCGACCAGGTGCTCCAGGACCCTGGGGCCCGCGATCGTCCCTTCCTTGGTCACATGCCCCACGAGGAAGACCGACATCCCCGCCTTCTTCCCGAAAAAGACGAGCCTCCCCGCGCACTCCCGGACCTGGCCGACCGATCCCGGGGCCCCCGGCAGCTCGGAGGTGAACATCGTCTGGATGGAGTCGATCAGGAGCGCGGACGGGGAAAGCTCCGAGGCGACCGCCATCACCTTTTCCACGGAGGTCTCGGAGAGCAGGTAGATATCCTTCTCTGCGACCCCGAGCCTTGCGGCCCGCAGCTTGACCTGGGCCTCCGACTCCTCCCCCGAAACGTAAAGGACCGGTTTTCCCTCCCGGGCCAGCCCCTTCGCCACCTGGAGGAGGATGGTGGATTTGCCGATTCCGGGGTCGCCGCCGATCAGGGTGGCCGACGAGGGGACGACGCCGCCGCCCATGACCCGGTCGAACTCCGCGATGCCGCTTGCTGCGCGGAACTGCGCGGCGTCCGAAACTTCCGTGAGCCGGACCGGCTTCGAGGGGGGGAAGGCGTCGACGGCCACCCGGTACTTCGGCTCCTGCGCCGCGGCCTCCTCGACGAGCGATCCCCACTTGCCGCAGTCCGGGCATCGCCCGAGCCACTTGGCGGAGGTGAACCCGCAGGAGGTGCAGGCGTATTCGACCCTCACTTTCGCCATGCCGCCGCCACCTCCATCGCCACCTCCTCGAACGTCGCCGCCCCGGCGCGCACGATCCGCTTCACGTCGTCGTACTCGGGAACCGCGCGCACGGAGCCGTCGGGCAGGGTCGCCTCCTTGACCCGCACGCGGCCGTACCGGGTCGGAAGGACCCGCACGCTGCGCGATAGCTTCAGCCGGTCGCAGGCATGGTACCGCAGGCCGATGGCCGTGGAGAGCGAAAAGACGGCGGCGGAAACGAGCTCCAGACGCTCCTCGGGGCACAGGATCCGCAGGACCCATCCGGGCCGGTTCTTCTTCATCGTCGCGGGGAGGATCGCGACGTCCAGCGCCCCGGCGGCGAAGGAACGCTCCATCAGCAGCTCGAATCGCTGGGGGTTCATGTCGTCGATATTGGCCTCGATTTCGAGCACCCGGTCGCGCCCCCCCGCGCCGGACGGCGTTTCGCCTTCCACGATCCGGAGAAGGTTCGGCCGCCCGGGGATTTCCCGGTGGCCGAGCCCCACGCCGACGCCCTGCACCGCCATCTCGGGCGGGCGCTCGAAGGAGACGTCGAAGGCGCGAAGGAGCGCCGCCCCCGTCGGGGTCACCATTTCGCCGTCCCCTTCCCCGAGGCGCCATGGTGCGCCCGTGAGAAGGGCCAGCGCGGCGGGGCCCGGGACGGGAAGCTTGCCGTGGGAGGACCACGCCTCCCCCGACCCGCCGGGCAGGGCGGAGCAATAGGCGGAAGAGGCGCCGACAAGGTCGAACAGGAAGCAGGCGGAGGCGATGTCCACGATGGCGTCCACCGCCCCTACCTCGTGGAAGTGCACCTTGTCCTTTTCGGTCCCGTGGACCTTGGCCTCGGCCTCCGCCAGGAGGTCGAAGCAGGCGATGGCCCTGGACCGCGCCCGCCCGGGGAGGGAAGACCGCCGCAGCAGGGAGACGATCTCCGGAAGGTTGCGCGCCCGCGCCTTGCGGGAGGAGAGCTTCACGTGGAACCGGGTGCCGGCCACTCCCGCGGAGCTGGCCTCTTCCGCCGACACCCGGTACCCGTCGACCGGCACGCCGCGCAGCGCCCGCCGCAGCTCCTTTCCGGCGCCGGTCAGCGACAGCAGCGCGGCGCACGTCATGTCCCCCGCGATGCCGGAGAAGCAGTCGAAATACAGGATCCGGCTCATGGCCCGGTCTCCGGGTGTTCCCCGGGTTCCTTCCCCGCCTCCCCACGCTTCGCGAGGACCACCCGGATCTCCTTCACCGTGCGTTCGGTGGAGCGCGCCACGGTGAAAACGGCGCCGGGCACGGGGAACGTTTCCCCCGTGGCCGGGATTCTCCCGGCGAGAGAGATCAGCATCCCGCCGACCGTCGAATAATCTCCCTCGGGGAGGACCGCGCCCGTTTCCTCCTCGAAGCGGCGGATCTCCATCGATCCGGGCAGAAGGAACTCGTTCGGCGCGATTTTCATATAGTATTCCATCCCCCGGTCGTATTCATCCTCGATCTCGCCGACCACCTCCTCCACGACGTCTTCCGCCGTGACGATCCCGGTCACGCCGCCGAACTCGTCGACGACGACCGCGAAGGAGCTCTTCTCCGCCTGGAACTTCCGCATCAGCTCGTCGATCGGCATCAGCTCGGGCACGAAGAGCGCCTTGCGCAACAGGGGGAGAATGGG
>JBLNFH010000378.1:0-3077 GCA_050263475.1 Deltaproteobacteria bacterium | reverse complement strand
CGGGTCGACGGCGGGTCCGCACCCGTATCCGATGATGGTCCGGGACTTCCAGTCGGTGATCGGCCGGGAGGCGGTTCGGCAGTTCAGGGAAACCGGCGGCGGATTTCCTTCCGCCGTCGTCGCATGCGTGGGCGGCGGGAGCAACGCGATGGGGATCTTCACCCCGTTCATTCCCAGGAAAAAGGTCCGTCTGGTGGGCGTCGAGGCCGCGGGACTCGGCCTTGCTTCCGGACGGCACGGCGCGACCCTTTGCCGGGGGCGGGTGGGCGTTCTTCACGGCAGCAAGTCCTTCGTGATCCAGGACGGGGACGGCCAGATCCGGGAGGCGCACTCCATCTCGGCCGGGCTCGATTACCCGGGCGTGGGCCCCGAGCATGCCTTCCTCAAGTCGACGGGGAGGGCGGAGTACGTCGCCGTGACCGACGAGCAGGCGCTGGAAGGATTCGATCTCCTCTCGCGGTACGAGGGGATCCTTCCGGCCCTGGAATCCTCCCATGCCGTCGCCTACGGATTCCGTCTCGCCGGGAAACTGGGACGCTCCCAGGCGATCATCGTCAATCTCTCGGGGCGCGGAGACAAGGACGTCCCCCTGATCGCGGAGCGGAAGGGGGGCAAGCGTGTCGCGGATTGAGAAGACGTTCGCCTCCCTGAAGGAACGCGGAGAGAAGGGGCTGGTCGTCTACCTGACCGCGGGGGACCCGGACCCGCGCGCATCGCTTTCCTACTTCCGCGCCGCCGCCGACGGGGGGGCGGACCTCCTCGAGGTGGGGATCCCCTTTTCCGACCCGATGGCCGACGGCCCGACGATCCAGGCCGCCGCGCGCCGCGCGCTGGAGGCGGGGATGACCACGGCGCGTGCGCTGTCGCTGATCGCGGGCCTGCGCCGGACACACGCGACGCCGGTGGTCGTTTTCGGATATTTCAACCCGCTGTTCCGGTACGGCATCCGGAGATTCTGCCGGGATGCGCGGGCCGCGGGGGCGGACGGCGTGCTGGTGGTCGACCTGCCGTGCGAGGAGGCGGGGGAGATGCTCCCCGACGTCCGGCATGCGGGAATGGACTGGATCTCCCTGGTCTCGCCGACCAGCGGCCCCGGGCGGGTCCGCAGGGCGGTCGCAATGGGGTCCGGTTTCCTGTACCTTATATCTGTGACCGGCATCACGGGCGCGCGGCAATCGCTGCCCCCGGGGGTCGAAGCCTGGGCAAGAGAGGTGAAGCGGCGCACCTCCCTCCCCGTCGCCGTGGGGTTCGGCATTTCCACCCCCTCCATGGCGAGGGCGGCGGCGAGGTCCGCGGACGCCGCGGTCGTCGGCAGCGCATGCGTCCGGATCGTGGAGTCGAACGGCGCGTCGCGGACCGGGCCGGAGGCGCTACGGCGGTTCGTGCGATCCCTCAAAAAGGAATTGAGGTGACAGCGATGCCCATCCGCCTTTTCCGCAGGAAGGACGAAGGGGAAAAGAAGATCAAGATCCCGGAAGGGATGTGGATCAAGTGCGACGCCTGCCTCGAGATCATCTACAAGCCCGAGGTCGAGCGGAACCTGAACGTGTGCCCGAAGTGCAACTACCAT
This sequence comes from Deltaproteobacteria bacterium, assembly GCA_050263475.1. GTDB lineage: Bacteria > Desulfobacterota > Deferrimicrobia > Deferrimicrobiales > Deferrimicrobiaceae > FEB-35. The sequence continues at coordinate 1,507 of JBLNFH010000378.1, read as the reverse complement.
TTCCGCATTCCCGCGATGGAGCGGATCCGCGCGGTGACCGACGAGGGAACGTTCCGGGAATTCGGCGAGGACCTCGAGTCGGTCGACATGCTCTCGTTCACCGACACCAAGAAGTACACGGACCGTCTCAAGGAAGCGAAGAAAAAGACGGGCAGGAAGGAGGCGGTCGTCACCGGCGCGGCCTCCATCAACGGGATCGACGCCGTGCTCGCCGTGCTCGACTTCGAGTTCCTCGGGGGGTCGATGGGATGCGTGGTGGGGGAGAAGATCGCCGTCGCCGCGGAGTCCGCGAAAGAGCTCTCCCGGCCGCTCATCGTGTTCAGCGCCTCCGGCGGGGCGCGGATGCAGGAAGGGACCCTCTCCCTCATGCAGATGGCCAAGACCAGCGCCGCGCTGGCCCGGCTCTCCGACGCCGGCATTCCGTTCGTCAGCGTCCTGACCGACCCGACCACGGGCGGGGTCGCCGCGAGCTTCGCCATGCTGGGCGACATCATCATCTCGGAACCGGGGGCGCTGATCGGGTTCGCCGGTCCCCGGGTCATCGAGCAGACGATCAAGCAGAAGCTGCCGGAAGGATTCCAGCGGGCGGAGTTCCTCCTCGAGCACGGGATGATCGACATCATCGTGGAGCGAACCCGGCTGAAGCCCACCCTGACGCAGATCCTCCGGTTCCTCACGGCGCCTCCCGGGAAATGACGGGAAGGACGGGGCCGGGACGCCCGGAAACGGTTCTACCGGGCCTCGAACGGATTCTCGCGGCGTTCGAGATGTCGGGTCACCCCGAGCGCGCCTTCCGGATCCTCCACATCGCAGGCACGAACGGCAAAGGGTCGACCGCCGCCTTCCTCGAGTCGATCCTGCGCCGGCTGCCCGCGGGCCCGATCGGCCTGTACACCTCGCCCCACTTGATGGAGCCCGCGGAGAGGATCCGCATCGACGGGCGGACCATCCCGCCGGAAACGCTGCGGCGCTCCCTCCGCAGGGCGTCGGAATTCTCACGGTCGATCACGCAGGCCGGCGGTGAACCCCTGTCCTATTTCGAGGAGATGACGTGGGCGGCGTGCGACTGGTTCCGGAGGGGGAAGGCGCGCCTGGTCGTCATGGAGGCGGGGCTCGGGGGGCGCTGGGACGCGACGAACGCCTGCGTGCCGGAGGTTTCCGTGGTCACGACCGTGGCGATCGACCACCGGGAGTGGCTGGGGGAAACCCTGCGGGAGATCGCGGAGGAGAAGGCGGGGATCTTCCGCCCCGGGGTGCCGGTCCTGCTGGGACGGCTGGCGGGAGCGGCGCGGAAGGTCGCCTTCCGGAGGGCGCTGGAGAACGGATCCCCGGTCTGGGAATCGGGGCGGGATTTCGGGTGGGAGGACGGCGGGCAGGGGCGCATCCGCATCCGTCTGCCCGGCCTTTCGATCTCCGCGGTCCGGCCGGGGATGGCCGGCGATTTCCAGCGGGACAATGCCGTGCTGGCTTGCGCCGCTGCCTGGCGATGGCACACGGCGCACGGGGG
>JBLNFH010000377.1:0-6272 GCA_050263475.1 Deltaproteobacteria bacterium | reverse complement strand
GGACACAGCGGCGCGCCGGACCAAGAACCTTATATTTATTTTAGGGCGCAGGCTCCTGGCTGCCAAACAAAATGTGCCTCAGGCGTGGACAAATCGAAACCGGGCGAAGCGGAGCGCATCTATCAACGACAAATAGGAATGGCTTGCCGTCGATGTCGGGTATTTGACGGCCCACGGGTGCCCAAATGAAGCCGCGCCAGATCTTTATCCGTATCATTCTCGTAATCTTGGCAGCTGAAACAGCGACCATGGCCCTGCTTGCCTATCTCGGCATCTCGAAGGGAGGGATCTACCCCCTCATCGACACCGGTTTGCTTCTGCTTCTGAGCGCGCCGTTTATCCGTCTGTGGGTGGTCAACGGGGCGGTGCGCGCATCCTCCCTGAAAGGGGGGCTTGCCGAGGCCGCCCTGGAACAGGAGGAGGCGATGCGCGAGAAGGCGGAAACCTCGGTGCGGCGCCTGCAGGACCTCATGCACCACCTGGACGCCATCGTTTACGAGGCCGATGCTGCGACCGGGAGGTTTTCGTTCGTGAGCGAGCGCGCCCGATCCCTCCTGGGATATCCCGAGAATCGGTGGCTGTCCGAACCGGGGTTCTGGGGAGGCATTATCCACCCCGAGGACCGCGTCCGGGCGGTGGAGCAGCGGATGGCGGCCATCGCCAAAGGCCGGGATCACAAGCTTCAATATCGCGCAGTGGCGGCGGACGGCAGGATCGTCCAGGTCCGCGACGCGGTGCGGGTGGAGCTTGACGGGGAAGGCCGCCCGCGCAGGATCCAGGGGATCATGGTGGAAACCGGTTACAGCTTTCCCGACAGGTAGCTTCCGATCCCTTCCGCGGCCTGGCGCCCGGCGTCGATGGCACGGACAACGAGCGACGCCCCCAGCATGGAGTCGCCGGCCGCGAAGATCCCGGGCGTGGAGGTCATCCCTCCCGCGTCGACCCGCAGGTTCCCCCGCGCATCCCGCTCCAGGGAATGATCCTGGACTAACGGCCCGTGCTCGAGGTGGACGAACCCCATGGCGAGCAGCACGAGGTCGGCCTGAAGCTCGAAATCGGATCCCGGTATCTCCTTGAAGGTCCTTCGGCCCGCGGCGTCGGGTTCCGACCATTCCAGGTGCGCGCAACGGATTTTCCGGACCTGCCCGCTCTCCCCAACGAACTCCTTGGTCGAGACGCTCCACGACCGCTCGCACCCCTCTTCCTGCGCGGAGGAGGTTCGCATCACGTTGGGCCAGGTAGGCCAGGGGTTCGTCGGGACCCGATCCTCCGGGGGCTTGGGCAGGATTTCGATCTGGTGGATGGACTTCGCCCCCTGGCGCCGGCTCGTGCCGATGCAGTCCGAACCGGTGTCGCCGCCCCCGATGACGACGACGTGCTTCCCCGCGGCGGTGATCGCGTCCCCCGCGATGGGCTCTTCGCCGATCCGCTGGTTCTGCTGGGTCAGGAACTCCATCGCGAAGTGGACTCCCCGCAGGTCCCTCCCCGGGGCGGGGAGGTCCCTGGGGACCGTGGCGCCCGTCGCGAGGAGCAGGGCGTCGAACGTCCGGCGCAGATACCGCACGGAGATGTCCGTCCCCGCGTTGACCCCCGTTTCGAAGACGACCCCCTCGGCCCGCATCTGCTCGAGCCTTCGGTCGATGACCCACTTTTCGAGCTTGTAGTCCGGGATGCCGTAGCGGAGCAGCCCCCCCGCCTTCTGGGCCTTCTCGAAAACGACGACGTCGTGCCCCATCCGCGCGAGCTGTTGGGCCGCGGCAAGCCCGGAGGGTCCGGACCCGACGATGGCGACCCGCTTGTCGGTCTTGACCGGGGCCGGCTCGGGGACGATCCACCCCTCGCTCCATCCCCGCTCGACGATCTGGAGCTCGATGTGCTTGATCGTCACGGCGGGCATGTTGATCGCCAGGGTGCAGGCCGGCTCGCACGGGGCGGGACAGATCCGTCCCGTGATCTCCGGCAGGTTGCAGGTGGAGTGAAGGAGGTCGAGGGCTTTCCGCCACTGCTTCCGGTAGACCGCGTCGTTCCACTCGGGGATCCGGTTCTTCACCGGGCACCCCAGGGCATGGCAGAACGGGATGCCGCAATCCATGCATCGGGCGGCCTGGATCTCCAGGGCCGATCGGCCGAGCATCCCCTCGATCTCTTCGAAGTCCTTGACCCGCTCCGCAACGGGGCGATGCGGCGGGTTCTCCCGCGGGTACTCCAGGAACCCGGTCTGCTTACCCACGGTACACCTCCTCGGTGGCCGAAAGCGTCTCGGTCTCGCGGCACTCCTCCAGCTGCATCCGCTCGAGGACTTTCCGGTAGTCGACCGGCATGACCTTGACGAACAGGGGAAGGCGCGACTCCCAGTCCTCGAGAATCAGCTTCGCCCTTGCGCTCCGGGTGTACCGGTGATGGTTCTCGATCATGGTGCGGAGCGTCCTGGCGTCCTCCGGCGCCCACACGGACTCGACGTCGACCATGTCGAGGTTGCACCGGGTGTCGAAGAGCTCCGTCTCGTCGTAGACGTAGGCGATCCCGCCGCTCATGCCGGCCGCGAAGTTGACGCCGGTGCGGCCCAATACGACGACGATGCCCCCCGTCATGTATTCGCAGCCGTGGTCGCCCACCCCCTCGACGACCGCCTTCGCCCCGCTGTTGCGGACCGCGAAGCGCTCGCCGGCCACCCCGTGGAGATACAGCTCTCCCCCCGTCGCCCCGTAGAGGACGACGTTGCCGGCGATGATGTTCCGGTGGGGCAGGAAGGCGGATCCCGGCTGCGGCGTGATGACGATCCGTCCGCCGGACATCCCCTTGGCCAGGTAGTCGTTGGCGTCCCCCTCGACCCGGATCGAGATCCCCGGGGCGAGGAAGGCGCCGAGGCTCTGTCCGGCCGATCCGGTGAAGCGCAGGTCGATCGTCCCTTCCGGAAGGCCCTGGGCGCCGAACCGCTTCGCCACCTCTCCCGACAGCCGGGTGCCGACCGTACGGTGGACGTTCCGGATCGGCAGGGCGATCCGGACGGGCTGCCCCTTCGTCAGGGCGCTCTCCGCCCGCCGGATGAGTTCCACGTCGAGGGCGGACTCGAGGTCGTGGTCCTGGGGCCGGATGCGCCGACGCACCGCGGTCTTCGCGTCCCCGGCCGACAGGAGGATCGCCGAGAGGTCCACCCCCTTGGCCTTCCAGTGGTCGATCGCCGGCTGGACCTCGAGCCGGTCGACCCGCCCGACCATCTCGTCGACGGTCCGGAATCCCGTCTCCGCCATGATCTCCCGGAGCTCCCGGGCGACGAACCGCAGGAACCGTTCGACGTGCTCGGGTTTCCCCGCGAACATGGCCCGCAGCGCCGGGTCCTGGGTCGCCACGCCGACCGAGCAGGTGTTCATGTGGCATTTCCGCAGGAGGATGCATCCCATGGTGACCAGGATCGACGTGCCGAAGCCGAACTCCTCGGCACCCAACAGCGCCGCGATGGCCACGTCCCGGCCCGTCTTCAGCTGGCCGTCGGTCTGTACGACGATCCGGTCCCGCAGGCGGTTCAGGATCAGCGCCTGCTGCGTCTCGGCGAGGCCGAGCTCCCACGGCAGGCCGGAGTGCTTGATCGAGGTGAGCGGAGACGCCCCCGTTCCGCCGTCGTGGCCGGAGATGAGGACCAGGTCGGACTTCGCCTTGGCGACCCCCGCCGCGACCGTCCCCACCCCGACCTCGGAGACGAGCTTCACGGAGACCTTCGCCTCCGGGTTCGCCGATTTCAGGTCGTAGATGAGCTGGGCCAGGTCCTCGATCGAATAGATGTCGTGGTGCGGCGGCGGGGAGATCAGCGTCACCCCCGGCGTCGTGTGCCGGACCCGGGCGATGTCGGCGCTCACCTTGTGGCCGGGAAGCTGTCCCCCCTCCCCGGGCTTGGCCCCCTGGGCCATCTTGATCTGCAGCTCGTCGGCGTTCAGGAGGTAGTCGATGGTGACCCCGAAGCGCCCCGAGGCGACCTGCTTGATCTTCGACCGCAGGGTGTCGCCGTTGGGCAACGGTTGGTACCGTGCCGGGTCCTCTCCCCCCTCCCCGGAGTTGCTCCGCCCCCCGATGCGGTTCATCGCGACCGCGATCGTCTGGTGGGCTTCCTTGCTGATCGACCCGTACGACATGGCGGCCGTGACGAAGCGGGGAGTGATCTTCTCGATCGGCTCGACCTCGTCGATCGGCACCGGCTCGTTCTTGCGAAACCGGAACAGGGAGCGCAGCGTCGCCCGCTGGTGCGAATGGTCGTTGATGATGGCGGAGAACTCCTTGAAGACGCCGTAATCGTTGGTGCGCACCGCCTGCTGGAGCTTGTAGATCGCCTCGGGGGGCCACAGGTGCTTTTCCCCGCCGACCCGGATCTGGTAGATCCCGCCCGGGTCCAGGAGACGGTTGGGAGCGCCGGCCGCCGGCCAGGCGCGCGCGTGGCGCGCGTTCGCTTCCGCGGCCATCTCGTCGAGCCCGATCCCCCCGATCCGGGAGGCGGTGCCGCAGAAGTACCGGTCGATCACCTCCCGTCCCAGCCCCACGGCCTCGAAGATCTGGGCGCCGAAGTAGCTCCGGATCGTCGAGATTCCCATCTTGGAGAGGATCTTCAGGAGCCCCTTCTTCACCGCCGCGATGTAGGCGTCGGCCGCGTCCCCGGGCAGCATCGTCCTTTCGAGGAGCTGCCCCTCCGCCATCGCCCGAACGGTCGAAAAGGCGACGTAGGGGCAGATCGCGTTCGCCCCGTACCCCACCAGGAGCGCGTAGTGCATGACCTCGCGGGCTTCCCCCGTCTCCACGATGATCCCGGCCTGGGTCCGCAGACCCCGGCGGATCAGGTGGTGGTGCAGCCCGGACGTCGCTAGGAGCGCCGGGATCGGGGCGCGTTCGCGGGAGGTGTTCCGGTCGGTAAGGATGAGCAGGGTCGCCCCTTCGTCGATGTGCTTGTCCGCCTGGACGAAGACGGTCTTGAGGGCCGTCTCGAGGTTTGTCCCGTTCCCCCCCGCGGGGAAGAGGATGTCGATCTCCCGGGTCACGACGTCCGGATGGGACGCCATCCGGAGGCGGACCATGTCCTCCGGGGTGAGGATCGGGTGGGGGAGCTTGAGCATCCGGTAGTGGGCCGGCGTCTCGTCGAGCAGATTCTTCTCCCGGCCGACGAACGCCCGAAGCGACATCACGAGCTCCTCGCGGAGCGGATCGATCGGCGGGTTCGTCACCTGGGCGAAGAGCTGCTTGAAATAATTGAAGAGAATATGCGGCCGGTCGGAGAGGACCGCGAGCGACGCGTCGTCCCCCATCGAGCCTACCGCCTCCTGTCCCTGGGAGGCCATCGGCGCGATGATCATCCGCAGGTCCTCCTCCGAGTAGCCGAAGGCGTGCTGCTGGCGCAGGAGGACCTCCGGGTCCTCCTGAGGGATCTCGGGCGGCGCGAACAGCCCCCGCATCTCGATCCGGTTGTCCTTCACCCAGTGGCGGTACGGCTTCTGCCGCGAGACCTTCGCCTTGATCTCGTTGTCGGGGACGATCCGCTTTTCCTGGAGATCGACGAGGAACATCTTCCCCGGCTGGAGGCGCCCCTTCTGGACGATTTCGTCGGGGTCGAAATCCAGGACCCCGGTCTCCGACGCGAGGACGATCAAGCCCTCCCGGGTCACGGTGTAGCGGGAGGGGCGCAGGCCGTTCCGGTCCAGGGTGCCGCCGATGTAGCGGCCGTCGGTGAAAACGAGGGCGGCCGGGCCGTCCCACGGCTCCATGAGGGCCGAGTGGTACTCGTAGAAGGCCCGCTTGTCCTCGCTCATCTGGTACTTGGGGCCGAACGCTTCGGGCACCATCATCATGACGGCATGGGGGAGGGAGCGCCCCGACAGGACGAGGAGTTCCAGGCCGTTGTCGAAGATCGCCGAGTCGCTGCCCGTCTCGATGAGGACCGGCTTGATCTTCTCGAGGTCCTCCCCGAACAGCTCCGATGTCATCTGGGCTTCCCGGCCGCGCATCCGGTTGATGTTCCCCCGCAGCGTGTTGATCTCCCCGTTGTGGGCGACATACCGGAAGGGATGGGCGAGATGCCACGTCGGCAGCGTGTTCGTGCTGTATCGCTGATGCACGATGGCGAAGGGGCTCGCGAATAGGTCTTCCTGCAGGTCCGGGTAGAAAACGGGGAGCTGGGATCCCGTGAGAAGCTGTTTGGTCATGAAAAGGGAGCCTTCACAGGAGCAATGTACAACCGCAAGGGAAGATTTGAAATGGCCGATGGCGGTTCAATTTTTTTGGATGAAATTGCAACC
>JBLNFH010000376.1:0-8849 GCA_050263475.1 Deltaproteobacteria bacterium | reverse complement strand
GAGAAGGAGGCGGAAGGACGGGTTTCGGATCTGCCCCCCGGCCCGATGGAGGAAATCCTTTCGATCCTGCGAAAGCGTCCCGTCCCGGAGTTCATCGGATCCCTCCTTCCCGCAAAGGGGGGCGCCGTCGGGCAGCGCATCGCCCGGCTCCTCCAGAGGAAAGAAATCCTGGTCTCGGTCGTGGACCTCGAAGAACAGACCGGTTTTCCGCGCGATAACGCCCGCCCCACGACCGAGATCCTGCTGATCCGGAAGGGAAAGGACCTCCTGTGGCTGGGGAAGAAGCTGTTGCTGGAGGGGGGGGACGCCCACCCCTGCATTTTCATCACGAAGGCATTCCTCCTGAAAGCGCGCGCCAACCCCCATCTGCTCCTCCAGACGCTCCTGCACCCGATCGTCGAGTGGACGTTCGGGATGCCGCATATGGTCGCCGTGCTGTGCGAATCGGCGTACAACGCCGCCTCCGCCGAACCGGACAGCGCCGGCGTGAGCGATCTGAACCGCTTCATCGCGGAAGAGGCCGGCCGGGACCGCGATTTCGCCTACTTCGACCGGATCCTGGGGATTTCCTACGAGCCGGACGAGTTCCGCATGGAAGAGCTGTCCGCGGCGTACGGATCCGACGAGCGCAGGATCGGGGACGTGGTTTCCCGCGCCCGCGCGCTGGGGGAGAATTATCGAGTCCTGCTGGAAAGCATCCTGGCCGCAACGCGGGAAGAGATGGCCCGCGAGCAGATCGCGCAGGGGCGCAGGGCCCTCGACGAGGGGGATGCCGACCGTGCCCTGCAGGTGCTGCGCAAGATCTCCCTCTCCCCCGAAACGCCGGAAGCGGTGCGGGTGGAGTCGGACGGCCTGATCGGCCTGGCGATCCGCTCCTGCGCTCTGGACGCGGACCCTGCCTACGAAGGCCTCCGGATGGAGAACGGCAGCATCCAGGTGGAGCCGCTTGCCGGCCGAAAGGCCCGCGAACTCGCCGATCTGCTGAATTCGGCGGCTTCCGTCGTGCGGAAACAGCGGGAAGGCGCTTCCCCGGGCGACGCCGCGGACGCCGGCATGGATCCCCTCGCGGAAAGGGGCGTGCCGAGAAGCATCCACGTCATCGCCGACCTGGAACGCCCCTCGGCGAAATTCATCGACGGCCACGACCGGGTGCATTGGGACCTGGAGAAGTCGTTCATCGAATCGCTGCTTGCCGGGTTTTCTTCCGGAAGCGCGCCGGAGGGGATATCCGCCCTCCTCGCCTGCCGGTTCGTCCGGGACGGGGCCTTCCCGGATGAAAAGCTGAAAATCGATCGGCAGTTCGCCGCAGCGGTGAAAGGGGCGCTGGAAGGCTATCGGTTCTATCAGTCCCTTGCCGGGGAAATCCGGGCGCAGGTTGCCGCGTTCTGCGATTCCAGCGGGGTCGGAGACCCTCTCTACCGCCTCTTCGTCTCTCTCGGCGAAGAAACGAACCCGGCGCGCGCCAGCCATCGCATCCGGCAGGTCGCCTCCCGGACGCACTCCTATAACTATGTCCGGTATCCGGACACCTCTCTCGCGGGCCAGGTGGCCGTCGTCACCGGCGGGGGGACCGGGATGGGAAGGGCGATCGCTCTCCAGGCCGCGCGCAGCGGTGCGAACGTCGTCATCACCGGTCGCCGTCCCGCCCCGCTCGAGGAGACCCGGGCGGACATGGACGACCTGATCCGTTTCCTGGGGCTGACCAACCAGACCCTGATCGTCCAGGGGGACGCAAGCGATCCCAAGTACGTCGGCGAGATGTTCGAGCGGATCGAGCGCGAGTTCGGCAGGATCGACATCCTGTACAACAACGCCGGGGTTTCCGGGCCGGTGGAATTCGGCTCGGTGTACCGGGAGGAGCACTTCGACCTGTACCGGGACGCGGTGAATATCCACTTGACCGGCGCCTGGCTCGCCAGCCTCGAGGCCGCGCGCCTGATGGAGGCGCAGCCCCGGGGCGGGGTGATCGTCATGGTGGGGACCTTCTACAGCGAAAGCATCCATCGCCATGTGCTGCACGCATATCCCGGCCGCCTCCCTTACACGTCCGCCCAATCCGCCAAGCTCGCCCTGGGCGACTACCTCGCATGGATGCTGGCGGACCGGAACGTCACCGTCCTCTCCCTGAACCCGTCGGCCGTGGCGACCGAGCGGATCCAGAGGGGCGCCGGGGTCTTCGACAAGGGGGCGCAGGCCCGCGCGCGCATCGGCAGGAAGGTTTCCCCCGAAGCGCTGGAGCGGGACACCCTGGACCGGACCGTGGGGCACGAGTTCGTGCACCCCCGGGACTTCGCAAGGGTCGCGCTGGGGGTCCAGAACATCGTGTTCCGCCGCACCATCGGCGGCCAGCGCCTGCCCATGGGCGGGGTGACCTACGAGCAGCCGCCGGGCGTCCTGCCCTCCCCGGCTGCTCTCAGCCGGTACCCGGACCTCGTGGGGAAGGTCGCCCTGATTTGCCTGCATGGGCCCCCGGGAGGCGATGCCCCGCTTATCGAGGCCAGCGCCGGGGCGCTGGCCCGGTCGGGGGCAAACGTCGTCCTTGCCGGCGACAGGACCGAGGACCTGGAACGCCTCGCGCTCCAGATCAACTCCGCCGGAGGCGAAGGCAACGCGACCGTCTCCGCCGTGAACCTTTCGCGCGCGGCGGAAGTGCAGGAGCTGTTCGACGGGCTTCCTCGCATCGACTACCTCCTCCATTTCACCGGGAACGTCGACTGGAAGCGTCCCTTGACCCACCTCCCTTTCGAAGAGTGGAGCTCGTACGTGGACCGGTTCGGTTTCATTCCTCGCCTCCTCTGCTGGCAAGCCGAGCGCCGGATGGACCGCGACGGCACCGACGGCACCATCGCCATCGTCGGGCCGGATCTATCGGGTGTTCCCTCCATACGGGAACGGCAGCTGGTCCAGGTGTTCCAGGCGATGCTGCGTCCCGCGGTCGCCACGGAATCGATGGAGCGCGCCCTGATGCGCAAGGCGCAGGCCGACGGCACCGCCCCCGCTCACGTGAGCGCGATCAACATCGGGCTGATCCTTCCGGGGAGGACGGACGGGAGGAACAAGATCGCGGCCGCGGCCAAAACCGCCGCGACGGTGCTTTGGCTCGCCGAGGAGGGGAAGCAGGTCTCCGGGACCGCACTCCTGCCCGACGAGCAGAACAGCCTCGCCCGCCTTCCGGAAGAACCCCGCGAGGCCTCCGGCAGCATGGCCGGAAAGGTCGTCGTCGTGACCGGCGGCATCCGGAATCTCGGGAAGGAGATCTCCCTGCGCTTCGCCGCGGAGCGGGCCACCGTGGTCGCGGCCAGCCGCTATCCGCGGGCCGCGGGAGGAACCCCGGAGGAGGCGGAGAAGGCCCGGGCCGAGCTTTCGGCGGCGGACACGGCTCTCGCGGCGATGCGCCGCTCCGGGGGACGTTCCTTGTGGATCGATGCGGACGTCTCGCGACCCCGGAAAGTGCAGTCCTTGATCGAGGAGACGCGAAACCGGTTCGGAAGGATCGACGCGTTCGTGAACAACGCGGGCGCCGGCGGCGACTTCTCCCCGTTCGCCGACGTCCTCCGGGAACACCGGCAAAGCTGGGACGCCGTCCTGCGGAGCAACTTCCTCGGCCCCTGGACGGCCTTTTCCTTCCTGCGGGAGATTTTTCGGGGCCAGCCGGACGGGGGGACGATCGTCAACGTGTCCACGCACTACGCAGACCACCCGTACGTCTTCCGCACGATCTACACCGTCTCCAAGATCCTGCTGAAAGGGCTCACGCTTTCGCTGCGAGACCGCCTCGACGCCGAAAACATCCGCATCGCCGACGTCGCTCCCAGCCTCATCGCGGGACCGCGGATGGACTGGGTGATGCGCAACTACGCCGTCAAGTTCGCGGAGCAGTTCGGCTCCCTGCGCGAACTTCGGGGAGCGGAGATCAAGACCCTCCAGGATCGCTTCGTCCGGGGCTTCGACCGCTCCCTGCCGGCGCCGGACCGGGAATCCTCGATGAAATCCTTCCTGGCGGCGGTGCGCGGAAGCAGCCTGTCGAAGGCGAAGCGCGCCGAGCTGGAAACGTGGTTCGCGCGCATCCGGGAATGGTTCGGCGCCACGGTCCCCCCGGATCCGCCCACGAACGAACAGGTCGCCGACGCCGTTCTGTTCGCCGTGAAAAATGCACGATTCCTGGAAGACCGTTTTCTCGGGGTCTCCCCCCTTCCCTCCTTCCGCTCCTTTCCCGGCGAGATCCCGTCGAGAAGCGAACGGATCTCCGGCGAGCCGTATCTTTTCCTGTCGTTCGGCTACCCGGCAGGAAACACGGAGGGGCTTGCCGAAGCGCTCCGGGGCAAGGGCGCCGTCGTCACCTCGATGATCGAGCCTCCCTCCACCCCGGGCCGCGTGGAGGTATCGCGCCCCGCGCCGGGCTCCGCGGGCGGACCCAGGCGGCGGCCCCCGGACAAGATGGCACGCGAGCTGGACCTTTCGGACCCGCGCCTCCTCGAGCCCTGGCTGGACAACACCCTCCTCGGGGGAGGCCCTCCCGCCGGAGTGGTCCTCTGCCTGGGAACCTCGACCGCGGGCAAACCGGCGCTGGCGTTTACGCCGGAGGAACGGGAGGGGTTCCTCGCCCACCTCGGCAAGGCGCTGAACGCTTTTTCCGAGTCCGTCCGGGCGGTCCGCGAAAACGGGCACGTGATCGTCGTCGTCCCCCCCGGCGCCACCGAGGAAGGGCATCTCGTCCGTGCCGCCGCGCGCCAGATGGCGCGAACCTGCGTCGCGGAGCAGTATTTCCTGCCCGTGGGGAAAAAAGCGAGGGTCAGCCTGATCTCCGCGGCCGGCGCGCCGGAAGAGAAGACGTTCCCTCAACGCGTGATCGACATCCTTTCGGGGATTATCCCTCCGGCGATCGAACCGATCCCGGTCGGCCATCCCCGCCCCTAGGCTTGCGGAAGGATCCAACGAAGGACGGGAGGCCTTCTTGACCGAACTGCTGCTCGCCCGCGCCCAGATGGCGATGCTCTTCGCCTTCCACATCGTTTTCGCCGTGGCGGGGATGGGGATGCCGCTCCTCATGGTGATCGCGGAAGCGGCGCACCTGCGGACCGGGCAGCCGGTCTTCCTGGAACTTGCGAACCGCTGGGCCCGCGGGACCGCCGTTCTCTTCGCGGTGGGCGCGGTATCCGGGACCGTACTTTCTTTCGAACTGGGCCTCTTGTGGCCCGGCTTCATGTCCTTCTCCGGCGCGATCATCGGCCTTCCGTTCGCGCTGGAGGGCTTCGCCTTTTTCGCGGAGGCGATCTTCCTGGGCATCTATCTCTACGGTTGGGGACGCGTCCCTCCCGCGGCGCATCTTTTCGCGGGGATCGCGGTGGCGCTGGGGGGCGCCCTGTCCGGAATCCTCGTGGTCGCGGCCAATGCGTGGATGAACAGCCCGTCGGGATTCCAAACGGTGGCCGGAAACCTCGTCGCGATCGAGCCGCTTGCCGCCATGAACAACCCGGCCTGGCCCACCGAAGCCGTCCACATGACGCTTGCCGCCTACGCGGCGTCCGGGTTCGCGGTCGCCGGGATCCACGCCTACATGCTCCTTCGCGATCGCGGGAATCTCTTCCATCGGCATGCCCTCTCCATCGCCCTGGCGGTGGGCGCCGCCGCCGCCGTGCTGCTCCCCGTCAGCGGGGATTTCAATGCGCGGTTCATCGCGCGGGATCAACCGGCCAAGCTCGCGGCGCTCGAAGGGCAGTTCCGGACCGAACGGGGCGCGCCTCTTCGCATCGGCGGGATCCCGGACCGGGAAAAAGAGACGACCCGGTATGCGATCGAGATCCCGAAGGGATTGAGCCTCCTCGCGTTCCACGACCCCGATGCGGAAGTCAAAGGGCTTTCGGAATTCCCGCCCGCGAACCGGCCCGATCCGCTGCCGGTCCACATCGCCTTCCAGTTCATGGTGGCCGCCGGGTCCGCGCTTGCCGCGTTCTCCCTGTTCGCGGCCTGGAGCGTCCTGAAGGACAGGAAGAGCCTGTTCCGGCCGAGGGTCCTGCGGGCCGTCGTGTTCTGCAGTCCCCTGGGGATCCTCGCCATCGAGGCGGGATGGACCGTGACGGAGATGGGTCGCCAGCCGTGGGTAATCCGGGGAGTGATGCGCACCGCGGACGCGGTGACGCCCGTCGGCGGGCTCCTGTTCCCGTTCGCGCTGTTCTCCCTGGTCTACTTCGCCCTGGGGATCTCCGCCGCGTGGGTGCTCCGGCGGGAAGTCGCGCAAAGCCCCTATTTCCCGTCCGCCGGGGAGAAGGAGTAGGCCATGCCCGATCTTCCGACGCTCGCCTCCGGCAGCATCCTGGCCAGCCTGATCCTTTACACCCTCCTGGGGGGAGCGGACTTCGGCGGCGGGGTCCTGAGCTTAAATCGGCGGGAACCGCGGGCCGCGGCCCGTAGACTCCTCGTCGCCCGCGCCATCGGGCCCGTCTGGGAGACGAACCACATCTGGGTCATCATCGCGGTCGTGGTCCTGTTCACTGCCTTCCCCCGGGCGTACGCCGTCATTTCCACTTCCCTTTTCCTGCCGGTCACCCTGATGCTCGTCGGGATCGTGCTGCGGGGGGCGGCCTTCGCGTTCCACCACTATCGCCTGCACGAGGAGGAAGGGCCGGCCCGTTGGGAAACGATCTTCGCGGGGGCCAGCCTCCTCACCCCCGTGCTCCTGGGCGCGATCGTCGGGGCGGTTACCTCGGGCGATATCGGCGCCCGGGAAACGGCGGCCGCCGGGATCTCCCGGGCATGGCTCGCCCCGTTTCCGCTGGCGGTGGGGCTCCTCGCCCTTGCGGTGTTTTCCTACCTGGCCGCGGTCTACCTGATCCTCGAGACGGACGAACGACCGCTGCAGGAAGACTTCCGGAGCATTGCATTATGGACCTCGGGGGGAGTTGCGGCGCTACTGTTCGCCGTCCCCCTCCTCGCCCGGCGCGGGGCGCCGGAGTTCTTCCACGCTCTCCTGGGAAGCGGCTGGTCGGCGGGGATCGTGTGCCTCGTCGCTTCCGCTGCGGTCGGCGCGTTCGTGTCGCTGCTGCTGCGCGCCTACGGTTTCGCGCGCGCGTGCGCCGCCGCCCAGGCCGCGTCGGTCCTCATCGGGTGGGGGGCGGCCCAGTATCCCTTCCTCGTTCGCCCCGGCCTTTCCATCCCGGCAGCCGCCGCCCCGCCGGCGACCCTCCGCCTGATCCTGGTCGCGCTGGCGGCGGGCGCTCTCTTCCTGTTTCCGGCCATCTTCCTGCTCTTTCGGGTCTTCAAGAGTGAGGCCCTCTTCGGACGTCCCCGAACTCCCTCCCCCGGGGAATAGCGACCCGCGCCTTGCGCGCATCGCAGGCACCGTCAGGAGGATCCCGCCTTCTTCGCCGGATACCGGGCGGCCAGCCGTTCGACCTCCGCTTGTATGACTTCCCGCAATTGGCGCGGCGCCGCGACGGAAGCATCCCCGCCATGCTGAAGGATCACCCCGAGGACTTCGACGAACCGGGCTTCCGGCAGGTAGAGGACAACGGAACCGTCCAGCTCGAGCTGGATGCGCTGACGCGGATGCCATGAAAGGGAGGCCACCCAGGCGGCTTTCCGCGGCGCAAACCGGATCCGGGCATTGCGGACGTCCCCTCCCCGCATCCCCCTGCGTGCCGCACGGCCCGCATCGGGCGGCTTCCCCGGGGAGGCGAACGGCGGCTCCGTCCCCTCGGCGCCCCGGAGACGGAACAAGGCCTGGAGCAGGTAGAACCCGGGATCGCCGTACGCATACCCCTTCTCCGCGGCGATATAGCGAAGGGGCGCCTGGAGCCGGTCCCTTAAAAACTCGATGTCCCGCTGCGCCGTCCGGAGGGAGACCTTGAATCGCGCCGCCAGGTCCGCGGACCCCGGGTGGCTCCCGGCGCGGACCCGTTCGTCGAACCACAGGACCCGCTCCATCGTCATGTCATCCGTCCCCCGGCACGTCTCCCAGGTAGGCCGCCTGCACCCGGGGATCGTTCTGCAGATTCGTGGAGTCCCCGCTCAAGACCATGCGACCGGCCTCCAGCACGTAGGCGCGGCGGGCGATCGCCAACGCCATGAAGGCATTCTGCTCCACCAACAGGACCGTGGTCCCGCCCCGGTTCACCTCCGCAATCATCTTGAAGATCTCCTCCACCAGCACCGGGGACATTCCCATGGAGGGCTCGTCCAGCAGCATCAGCGCGGGCCGGGCCACCATGGCGCGCCCGATCGCCAGCATCTGCTGCTCCCCGCCGGACAGCGTGCCCGCCATCTGTCCGGACCGCTCCGCCAACCGGGGGAACAGGGCGAATACCCTTTCAAGGCTCTCCCCCACCTCCCGCCTCGACCGGCGTGTGTAGGCGCCCATGTCCAGGTTTTCCCGGACCGTCATGTTCGCGAACACCCCCCGCCCTTCGGGAACGTGGGAGATGCCCATCCGCGCGATCCGGTGCTGCGGCAGACCCGTCAGCTCCTTTCCGTCGAAGACGATCCGGCCCGATCGCGGGGCGATGATGCCGGAGACCGCTTTCAGGGTGGTGGTTTTCCCCGCCCCGTTGGCTCCGACCAGGGAGACGACCTCCCCGCTGTCGACCTGCAGGGACACCTCTCTCAATGCGCAAAGATTTCCATAATATACGTTTATATTTTCGATACTTAAAAGCAAATTACGATCCTTTTCCTTACGTTCCCCACGGCCTGCTTCCCCGAGCGGAGCGGCGTCCCAGGTACGCCTCGATCACCCTGGGGTCCATCCGGATTTCTTCGGGGTTCCCCCGCGCGATCACCTCCCCGAAATCCATCACGACCAGCCGCTCGCAGATCCCCATGACCAGCCGCATCTGGTGCTCGATCAGCAGGAT
>JBLNFH010000375.1:0-4127 GCA_050263475.1 Deltaproteobacteria bacterium | reverse complement strand
GACCGTGAGAAGACGGAACCCCCATCCCGGCTGGTAGACCACGGAGGCGCCCCCCGTGCCGACGCTCTCGAGCCCCACGGCGATCCCCATCCCCTGGATCACGGAAAGCACGATCGTTCCGTACCGGGTGTACTGGGTGATCTTCCGCCGGCCGAGCTCCCCCTCCTTCGACAGCTTCTCCAGCTGGGGGATGACGACGGTCAGCAGCTGCAGGATGATCGAGGCGCTGATGTACGGCATGATCCCGAGCGTGAAGATGGAGAACCGGCTGAGCGCCCCTCCCGAGAACATGTCGATCAGCCCGAACAGCGTCCCCGACTGGCTCGCGAAGATCGCGGAGAGCGCCTGGTTGTCGATCCCCGGGGTCGGGATGTAGACGCCGATCCGGTACACGATGAGGAGGGCGCAGGTGACCAGGATCCGCTTTTTGAGCTCCGGAACCTTCGTGATGTTCTGGAAACCGGTCAGCAAGGAGCGATCACCTCCAGGGTCCCGCCCGCCGCGACGATTTTCTCCGTTGCGGCACGGCTCGCCTTGTCGACTTTCACCGTCAACGGGCGGTTCACCTCCCCGTCGGCCAGCAGTTTCACCCCGTCCAGGACCTTGTTGACCAGCCCGGCGGCCCGGAGGGCGTCGACGTCGACGACCGTGCCCGCGTCGAACCGGTTCAGGTCCTTCACGTTCACGACGGCATATTCCTTCCGGAAGGGATTGGTGAAGCCGCGCTTCGGAAGGCGCCGCTGCAACGGCATCTGCCCGCCCTCGTACCCGGGCTTCGTGCCGCCGCCGCTGCGGGCGCGCAACCCCTTGTGCCCCCGCCCGGAGGTCTGCCCCAGGCCGGACCCCTGCCCCCGTCCGACCCGCTTCTTCGCGCTCGTGGCCCCTTTCGCGGGCCGCAACTCGGAAAGCTTCATCGGGACTCCCCCATCTCCTCCACCCGGAGAAGGAACTTGACCTTCTCCACCATCCCCCGGACCTCGGGGGTGTCCTGGCGCACCACGGACCGGTTGACGTGCGTCAGCCCCAGTCCCCGGACCACCCGGCGGTGCGCCTCGCGATGGCCGCTCAACCCGCGCGTCAACGTGATCTTCAGGGTTTTGCTCATGCCGACGCCTCTTCTTCCTTCGGCCCGCGCGTCCCCGCGATCTGCGCGGGGGTCCGAAGCTGGCTCAGCCCGTTGATGGCCGCCTTCACGAGGTTGTGGGGGTTGTTGCTCCCGAGCGACTTCGTGAGGATGTTCGAGATCCCGGCGGACTCGATGACCGCCCGCACCCCGCCGCCGGCGATGACGCCGGTCCCCGGGGAGGCAGGCCGGATCACGACCCGGCTCGCGCCGTACTCTCCCAGGACCTCGTACGGGATCGTCCCGTTGACCAGGGGGACCTCGACGAGCACCCGCTTCGCGTTCTGGACCGCCTTGCGGATCGCGTCGGGGACTTCGTTCGCCTTTCCCAGGCCGGTCCCGACATGCCCGTCCCCGTCGCCCACGACGACCACGGCGCTGAAAGAGAACCTCCGTCCGCCCTTGACCACCTTGGCGACGCGGCTGATGTGCACGACGCGGTCCTTCAGCTCCAGACCTTCCGGATTCACTCTCTTCAAACGTCCCTCCCTGTACGATCGCTCGATAGCGTTAGAATTCCAGGCCCGACTCCCGGGCGCCGTCCGCGAGAGCCTTGATCCGCCCGTGGTAGAGGAAGCCGTTCCTGTCGAATACCACCTTGCGGATATTGTGCTCGGCGGCCTTCCTGCCGATCAGTTCGCCCACTTTCTTCGCGGCGTCGCTCTTCTTCAATCCCTCGATCTCGCCGCGGATTTCCGGGCTCAAGGTCGACGCCGCGAGGATCGTCGAGCCCGTGGAATCGACCACGAGCTGCGCGTAGATGTGCTTCGCGCTCCGGAACACCGAGAGGCGCGGACGCTGCTCCGTTCCGAAGATCCGGGTCCGGACCCTTGCCTTCCGCTTCTGCCGTGCTTCTTCCCGCATATTGGTCTGGCTCATGGCTCGTGCTGCTCCGTCCTGGGATTTCCCTGCCCCCGGTGGGTCCGGGTTATTTGCCGGCCGCCTTGCCCACCTTCTTGATCAATTTCTCCCCGCGATACCGGATCCCCTTGAGCTTGTACACGTCCGGCCGCCGGAGCCTGCGGATCCTGGCCGCGGTCTCCCCGACCAGCTCCTTGTCGATCCCGTTGACCTTGATCACGGTGTTCGCCTCCACCTCCGCGCTGATCCCCTCCGGCAGCGGAAAGACCACCGGGTGGGAATATCCCAGGGCGAGGTGCAACGCCCCCTTCTTGGCTTCGGCCTTGTATCCGACCCCGACGATATCCAGGGTCTTCGTGAACCCCTCCGTCACGCCCTTGACCATGTTGGCGACGACGGTGCGGTACATCCCGAACAGGTTCCGCCGGTCCGCCTCGGCGAGCGTCAGAACGATCTTCCCCTCCGCGACGTCCACCTTCACCGGGCCGGGGATGGGCCGCGACAGCTTCCCCTTCTTCCCGGAGACGACCATGCTGCCGTCCTGCAGCTGCACGGTCACCCCGGAAGGTAGAACCACCGGAACTTTGCCGATTCTGGACATCTCATCCCTCCGAAAGTGGAACCCGAAAACCGCCTACCATACCTCGCAGAGCAGTTCCCCGCCGATGGCGAGCTTTTTCGCCTTCTCCCCGGTCATGACCCCCCGGGAGGTGGAGATGATGGCGACCCCGAAGCCGTTCTTCACGGTCGGGATGTCGTCCTTCCCCACGTACACCCGGCGGCCGGGGCGGCTCACCCGTTTCATCCCCTTGATCGCGTACCCCGCCTCGGGGACGCTCTTCAGGAAGATCTTGAGGGTGGGCTGGTTCTTCTCGGCGATCACCCGGAAATTCCGGATGAACCCCTCTTCCTTCAGGATCCGGGCGACGTTCTCCAGAACGTGGGAGCAGGGCAATTCCAGCTGCTCGAACCGCGCCATCTGGGCGTTGCGGATCCTCGCCAGCAGGTTCGAAACATGGTCGTTGATGGCCATCGCCCCTCCTCTACCAGCTCGCCTTGATCACGCCGGGGAGCTCGCCCCGCAGGGCCAGCTCCCGGAGGCAGATCCGGCAGAGACGGAACTTTCGATAGAAGGCGCGGGGCCTTCCGCACCGCGGGCAGCGGTTGTACTTCCGAACCCCGAATTTCGGCGTTCTTTTCGCCTTTGCGGCGATAGACTTCTTGGCCAAATCCCCTCCTCCTCTTCTTCCCTAGGCCCGGAACGGCATCCCGAGGAGCCGAAGCAGTTCCATCCCCTCCTCGTCGGTGCGGGCGGTGGTTACAATCGTGATGTTCATACCCTTGATTTTGTCTATTTTATCGTAGTTTATCTCAGGGAATATTATCTGTTCCTTGATGCCTAGGGTATAGTTCCCGCGGCCGTCGAATCCCTTGGGGGAGACTCCCTTGAAGTCGCGCACGCGGGGGAGCGCCACGGCCAGCAGCTTGTCGAGGAAGTAGTACATCCGGTCGCGCCGGAGCGTCACCTTCATCCCGATGGGGACGCCGGCCCGCAGCTTGAAATTCGAGATGCTTTTCCGGGCCTTCGTGATCACGGGCTTTTGCCCGGCGATGATCCCGATCTCCTCCGCCGCCGAGTCCAGGATCTTGATGTTTTCGATCGCCTCGCCCAGCCCCATGTTGATGATGACCTTGGTCAGCTTCGGGACCTGCATCGGGTTCTTGTACCCGAACTTTTCCTTCAGCTTGGGCACGACTTCCGATCTGTAGACATCGTTCAACCTTGCCATGTCCGTTCACCCCCGTCCGCCCCTGCCGGGCGGGCGACCGCTATTTTTTCTTTTCCTCGAGAATGTCCCCGCACCGCTTGCAGGTGCGGTGTCTCTCCCCCGACTCGTCCACGCGCATGGCAATGCGCGAGGGCTTGTTGCACTTGTCGCACATGATGAGAACGTTGGAGTACGCCAGCGCGGCCTCCTTCTCGACGATGCCTCCCTGGGGATTGGTCTTCCCGGGCTTCACGTGGCGCTTCACCATGTTCACCTTCTCGATGAAGATGCGCCCCTTCTCCCGGTCGATTTTCAGGACCCGGCCGACTTTCCCCTTTTCCCTGCCGGCCATGACCTTGACGATGTCGTTTTTC
>JBLNFH010000374.1:0-8175 GCA_050263475.1 Deltaproteobacteria bacterium | reverse complement strand
CGCTCCCCGTCGTAGACGGGGATGCGGGACCGCCGGTAACGCCGGAATTGCGCCAGGAGCTCTTCGTAGGAAAGAGACGCGGGGACCATGAACACGTCCGCGAGCGGCGTCATGATTTCCCCGGCCCGCTGTTCCGTCATCTCGAAGATGTTGTGGATGAGCTCCTTTTCCCCCGCGTCGAGCGTCCCGCTCTCCTCCCCCACGTCCACCAGCGCGCGAAACTCCCGCTCGGTGAGCTCGACGGGCTTCTCCGCGGGGCTTCCCCCCCCGAGGACGAAGACGATGCCGGACGCCGCTTTCTCGACCAGGTACCGCAGCGGCGAGAGGACCCGGGAGAAAAAGCGCACCGGCCCCGCCGCCAGCAGGGAAAACGATCGGGCCCTGGGCCATGCGAGGCACTTGGGGACGAGGTCCCCGAGGACGAGGATCACGAACGTGCCGGCCAGAAGCGACAGGAGCGCCCCGTGGCGGGGGACCAGCGGGATGAGGAGCACCGCGATCAGCGAGGAGATCGACACGTTGGTGAATTCATTGACGATGAAGATCGTCGTGATGAGCTTGCCGGGGGTGGAAAGCATCCGCTCGATCCGCCTCCCCCTCCGGTTTCCCTCTTCCTTCCATTTCAGGAAGTCGACCCGCCGCAAGGCGAAAAACGCCGTCTCCGCAGCGGAAATGAACGCGGTGGCGGCCGCAAGGAGGAGGATCAGGGCGATTTCCATCTAAAGGGGCCGCCCCTCCGGGGGGGGAAAATGGGAATATCCGCGGGGGAGATCCCCGCCTTCCGTCCACGAGCCGTCCGCGCGGCGCAGCCGGACCCCTGTCCGCTTCGTCACCATGCCGATGGGAACCGCCCCCGCGGGGAACAGGCGCGCGGCACGCCGGAACGCTTCGTACCGGTGGGGGCGCACGGACATCAGCAGCTCGTAGTCCTCGCCGCCCGCGAGGAAGGCCGCCACGGGATCCTCCCGAAGCTCCGACGCCGCCTTCCGGAACCTCGCGGAGATCCGGAACGCCCTCTCGTCCAGGACGGCGCCCATCCCGCCTCCCTCAAGCAGGTGGGAAAGGTCCGGAAGGAGCCCGTCGGAGAGATCGATCATGGCCGAGACGGCGCCGCACCGCGCCGCCTGGATCCCCTCCCTCCATCGGGCCACGGGACACAGATGCCGGCGCATCGCCTCGCGCCGCCATCCCTTCGGATCCCGGGGGCGGCCCCGGGCGAGGAGCCGCAGCCCCAGGCGCGACCAGCCGGGTTCCCCCGTTACGAAGAGGAGGTCGCCGGGGCGGGCCCCGGTCCTGCGAACCGCCCTCCTCGCGGAAACCTTCCCCATGACGGTCAGGGACAGGACGATCCGCTCACCGCGGCAGGTGTCCCCGCCCATCAGCCGGATCCCCGAGAGCCGGGCCGCGGAGGACATCCCGCGGAAGATCCCGTCCAGCAGCGGAAGGGGAGTTTCCGGAGGCGCGGCCAGGGCGACCAGGTAGCACACCGGGGAGGCCCCCATCGCGGCGAGATCGGAGAGGTTGGCCATGAGCGCCCTCCACCCAAGCTCCTGGGGAAGGAAGTACCGCAGGTCGAAATGGGTTCCCTCCACTAGGAGATCGGTGGAGAGCACCACTTTCCCCGGGGGCGAGCGCAGGACCGCCCCGTCGTCCCCGATGCCGATCTCGCCGGGCCGGGCAGGACCGCCGAACCGGCGCTTCACGTGTTCGATGAACCCGAACTCGCCCAGGTCCCGCAGGCGCCCGGGAGAGGGGTCTTTGCGCCTCACTGCCGATTCCGATTCCTCTTCGCCTTGCGCCGCTCGACCGCGCCCGGTTTTTCGGATTCCCGGTCCGGCGGCCGGCGGAAGGGATTCTTCCGCAGCGCCCTGGCGACGACCTCGTCCATGTTCTTGACGAACGAAAACGTGAATTGGCGCGCCTCGTGCCGCGGGATCTCTTCCAGGTCCTTACGGTTCTGGTCGGGCACGATGATTTCGGTGATCCCGGCCCGCAGGGCGGCCAGGGCCTTCTCTTTCAGACCGCCGATCGGCAGCACCCGCCCCCGCAGGGTGATCTCCCCGGTCATCGCGATGTCGCGCCGGACGGGGATGCCGGTAAGCGCCGAGAGGAGAGCGGTTGCGATCGTGATGCCGGCGGAGGGTCCGTCCTTGGGGATCGCGCCCGCGGGGACGTGGATGTGGATGTCCAGCCCGGAGTGGAAATCCTTGGGCAACCCGAGGCGGGTCGCGCGGGACCGGGCGTAGGTGATCGCGGCCTGGGCGCTTTCCTTCATCACCTCGCCCAGGGACCCGGTGATGGTTACGTTTCCCTTCCCCTTTACGAGCGAAACCTCCACGAACAGGATATCCCCGCCGGTGGGGGTCCAGGCCAGGCCGGTAGCCACGCCCACTTCGTCCTTCTCTCCTTCGGTTTCGGGGAGGAACTTCGGCACCCCGAGGTACTTCGACAGGTTCTTCGGGGTGATGGAGAACGGGCCCTTCTCCCCCTCGGCGATCTTCCGCGCCGTCTTGCGGCAGATCTGCGAGATCTCGCGCTCCAGGTTCCGGAGACCCGCCTCCCGGGTGTACTGGTGGATGATCGCGAGGAGTGCCTTGTCGGTCATCTTGAGCTGCCCGTCCCTGACGCCGTTCTCCTCCTTCTGCCGGGGCAGCAGGAACCGCTTGGCGATGGCCAGCTTGTCGACGTCGGTGTACCCCGAGAGGTGGAGGATCTCCATCCGGTCCTTGAGGGCCGGCGGAACGGGATCGATGATATTGGCCGTGCCGATGAACAGCACCTTCGAAAGGTCGAACGGCACGTTCAGGTAGTTGTCGCTGAAGGCGAAGTTCTGCTCCGGGTCCAGCACCTCGAGCAGCGCCGCGGAGGGGTCTCCCCGGAAATCGGCGCCCAGCTTATCGATCTCGTCCAGCATGAACACCGGGTTCCTCGTCCCCGCCTGCTTCATCCCCTGGAGGATCCTCCCAGGCAGCGCGCCGACGTAGGTGCGTCGGTGGCCCCGGATCTCGGCCTCGTCCCGGATCCCTCCCAGCGACATCCGGATGAACTTGCGGCCCATGGACCGCGCGATCGATTTCCCCAGCGAGGTCTTCCCCACGCCGGGAGGACCGACGAAGCACAGGATCGGCCCCTTCATCTTGTCCTTGAGCTTCCGGACGGCAAGGTATTCGAGGATCCGCTCCTTGACCTTTTCCAGGTCGTGGTGGTCCTCGTCGAGGATCTTCTTCGCCTTGGCGATATGGATATTGTCCCGGGTCTCCTTCTTCCAGGGGAGCTCCACCAGCCAGTCGAGGTAGGTGCGGACGACGGAGGACTCGGCCGAGTCCGGGTGCATCCCCTCCAGGCGCCGCATCTGCTTCTCCGCTTCTTTCCCGACCTCCTCCGGCATGCCCGCCGCCTTGATCTTCTCCCGCAGCTCGTCGATCTCCTCGGCCTTCCCGTCGATGTCGCCCAGCTCCGACTTGATCGCCTTGAGCTGCTCGCGGAGAAAATATTCCCGTTGGCTCTTGGACATCTCCTCCTTGGCCTGGTTCTGGATCTTCGCCTGCATGTCGGCCAGCTGGAGCTCCCGGGACAGCAGGTTGTTCACCAGCGTCAGCCGGGCGACCGGGTCCGTCTCCTCCAGCACCCCCTGGGCCTCCTCGATCTTCAGGCGAAGGTTGCTCGCCACGAGGTCCGCCAGGACGCCGGGGTTGCTGATGTTCTCGGTGACCATGAGGATTTCGACCGGCATGTTTTTCAGCGAGAGGATCTTCTCGATCTTCTCCCGGGAAGCGCGCATGAGCGCCTCCACCTCGAGCGACCCTTCCTTCGGGGGGGGCTCGACGATCCGGTCGATGCGGACCCGCACCGTGGGGCGGGACTCCAGGAACTCGAGGATCCTCCCCTTCACCACCCCCTGGATCAGGATCTTCAGTCGCCCGTCGGGAAGCTTGAGCATCCGCATGATCATGGCGATGGTGCCGGTCCGGTAGAGGTCCTCCACCTTCGGCTCCTCCACGGAAGGGTCCTTCTGCGTGGCCAGGAAGATGTGCCGGTCGTGCGCCAGCGCCTCCTCCACCGCCGCGATCGAGCCTTCCCGACCGACGAAGAGCGGAAGCGTCATGTAGGGAAAGATGACGATGTCCCGCACCGGGAGCAGGGGGAGAATCGACGGGATTTCCGGGGCGGTTTCCTTCGGCGCCCCCTCTTCCTGCTTTTCGGGCGACTCCGCCGGTTCCCCTTCCCCGGGGGCCTGGTCCCGGGGGTCCGATTCGGCAGGCCTCGTCTTGTCGTCCGCCATGTCGCCGGTTCCCCCTGTTGACGTTACTCTTCCTCATGAATCGGGATCCGCTGTTCCAGCCCGCGCCGCTCCAGGACTTTCGGCAGGAACAGGATCAGGACCCCCCCCTTCAGGACCGCCGTCATCCGGGAGAGGTTCACGGAGCCGCTCACGTCGAACGCCCGGTGAAACTTCCCGAATGCCCGCTCCAGGCACAGGTAGGAGGCATCCTCGCCGGCCGGGTCGGGCTGCTTCTCCCCGACGATCTCGATCCGGGACCCCTTCACCCGGACCTCCACCGCGTCCTTCGCCACGCCGGGGATCTCCACCCGGATCACCACGCCCTCCGGGGTTTCGTGAATGTCGGCGGGAGGCTTATAGGGCGCATCGCCCGAGATGTCCACCAGCATCAAGCGCCCCATCGCGAATGCCCTTTGCGCAGCCTCTTCCCCGGGCGCCAGCTTTCTTTTCATGGACCTGCTCAACGGATCTTCTCCTTCCTCAGGAAAGCGCGCAATCCCGGGCCGATCTCCGGGTCCTTCAACGCGAACGCGATGTTGGCCATGAGGAAGCCCAGCTTGGTGCCGGCATCGTACCGCACCCCCTCGAACTCCACCCCGATGACCCGCTCGCGGGAGAGCAGCGCCCGGAGGGCGTCGGTCAGCTGGAGCTCCCCGCCGGCCCCCGGCTTGATCGCCTGGAGCGCCGGGAATATCGAGGGCGGAAGGATATAGCGGCCGATGATCGCAAGGTCGGAGGGCGCCTTCTCCGGCTTCGGCTTTTCCACCATGTCCACGACCTCGTACACCCCTTCCGCGATCTTCCTGCCTTCTATGATGCCGTACCGGGACACATGCTCCATCGGCACCTGCTGGATGGCCAGCACCACCCCCGCGCTGTACTTCTCGTAGACGTCGATCATCTGCCGGAGAACCGGCACCTTCGAGTCGATCACGTCGTCGGCAAGGATGACGGCGAACGGCTCCTCGCCGACCAGGTCCATGGCGCGAAGCACGGCGTGCCCCAGGCCCAGCGGCAGGTTCTGCCGGACGTAGAAGAAATCGCCCATTTCGGAAATGGACCGGACCAGGTGGTGCATCTCGCCGTCCCCCTTCTTCGCGAGAGTAGCCTCCAGCTCGAAGGAAACGTCGAAATGGTCCTCGATCGCGTTCTTCCCGCGACCCGTTACGATGATCATGTCCTTGATCCCCGATGCCTTCGCTTCCTCCACCCCATGCTGGATGAGCGGCTTGTCCACCAGGGGAAGCATCTCCTTCGGGGAGGCCTTCGTCGCCGGCAGAAACCGCGTCCCGAACCCTGCAGCGGGAAACACCGCCTTCCGGATCATCCTTTATTCTCCTTTTCCGGCGGCTTCCCCCGCCGGAATCGTCCGAAGAATTCGCTGACCGCGCCCGGTTCCCGGGTCCACGTCATGGGTGGAAGATTCTCCCGGAACACGGCGCCGTAGGACCGGGACAGGACCCTGTGGTCCAGCAGCGCCACCACCCCGAAATCGTCTTCGCGCCGCAGCAGGCGCCCCACGCCCTGGCGCAGCGCCAGGACGGCTTCGGGGAGTTGATACTCGGCGAACGGGTCCTGGCCCCGCTCGCGTACAGCCTGCATCCGCGCCGCCACCACGGGATCGGCCGGCGGGGCGAACGGGAGCTTGTCGATGATCACGCACCGCAGGGATTCCCCGGGAACGTCGATCCCCTCCCAGAAGGTCCCCGTCCCGATCAGGACCGCGTCCTCCTCGTCCCGAAACGCCCGCAGCAGGTGCATGCGCGGTCCGTCCCCCTGCACGAAAAGCGTGAACGGAAGCGCGTTCCGGAGAAGCTCCTCCAGCGCGCCCATCGTCCGGTAGCTGGTGCACAGGACAAGCGCCCCGCCGCCGGACTGCGAAAGGATGGCTGCGGTCTCCCGGGCGGCGGCGGCCGGAAACCCCTCGTCGCCGGGATCCGGAAGGCCGGCCGGGACGTATGCAAGCGCCTTCCGGGCAAAGTCAAATTCATTATCCACGATGAGTTCCTTCACGGCAACACCGCCCAGCCCGATCCGTTCCCGGAAATAGGACAGCTCCCCGGAGACGGAAAGGGTGGCGGACGTCAGCAGGGCCGAGCCCGACCCGCTCCAGAGAACGTCGGAAAGGATCGCGGAAACCTCGACGGGCGTGCGGCAGAACGTGACGGAGTGCCCCCGGCGCTCCCCCCAGGCTACCGTGGATCCCGGATCGGGAGTCAGAAGCCCCGTGAAATCCTCGACAAACGACCGGGTTCGCCGCAGGAGCGCCTCCGCGTCGCCTTCCCGAGGGTCCCCTCCCGGCGCGGGCGTCTCCTTTCCCCCCGCGGGGCGGGATTCCCGGATGGAGGAAATGGCCAGGCAGAGCTCCTCCCCCGCGCGCTGCAGTTCCCCCGCGTGCCGCTCGAAGGAGGCTTCCTCCGAAATCCGGCGGAGAGGGAACCGGCCCTGGCCCTCCCCAACGGAGGCGAACAGGCTCTCGGACGCGCGCCGGAAGGCTTCCGCAGCCGGAAACAGGGACCTCCACCCCTCCCCGCCTTTCCCGCCGGATCGGGAAATATCGCGGCAAAGCTCCTGCGCGCGCCGGAGGGATACGCTCAGCCCGAAAAACGAGGATGCGACCTCCTCGACGCCGTGGGCCTCGTCCAGGACCACGACATCGGGGGAGGGGAGGATATCGGGACGGCCCCCCGATTTCGAGCGGAGGGCGAGGTCGGCGAAGAAGAGGTGGTGATTGACGACCACCACGTCGGCGGCGGCGGCCCTGCGCCGCACCTCCATCAGGAAGCAGCGCTCCACATCCGCGCATTGGGACGAATCGCAAACCTCGGAGCGGGCGTTGACCTCGCCCCATGCGCGGAAATCCTCCGGGACCCCGGGGCACTCCGAGAGGTCCCCCGTACGGGTGGTCTCGGCGAAGGCCTGCATGCGGTCGAAGTGGGCCGCTTCCCGGGCGAACTCGAACAGCGGCTCCGCGGCAAACTTCCTCCATCGGCGGCGGCACAGGTAGTTGGCGCGCCCCTTCACGACGATGCAGGAAAAGGGGGCGGAGAGCGCCTCCCGCACGATGGGCACATCGTTTTCCACGAGCTGCTGCTGGAGCGTGCGGGTCCCGGTGGAAAGGATCGCCCTGCGGCCCGAGAGAACCACGGGGACCAGGTACGCAAGCGTCTTCCCGATGCCGGTCGCCGCCTCGGCGACAAGGATCTCCCCCCGCGAAAGGGCCGCCGCCCATGCGGCTGCGAGGCGCAACTGGCCCGGGCGGGGCTCGAACCCCCGAAGGGCGTTGGACAGCGGGCCGCCGGGGGAAAACGCCGCGCGAACGCGCTGCTCGAGGTCGGACGGCACGGGAGGGAAGGCCTACGGTTCCGGCACCGGGACGAAGTTTCCGAGCTCCACCCGCAGGAGGAACACCTTCCGGCGCATCTCCCCCGACGGGCCGAACTGGAACACCCCCGTCACGCCCCGGAACGTCCTCAGTCGGGGGATCCGCTCCCGCGCGGCTTCCCCGGCGGAGCGGTCCTGCTTCCCGGAATTCAGGCCCAACGCCTCGGCGAACAACATCGCCCCGTCGTATCCCATCGCTTCGAAGCGCGACGGGGCCGACCGGATCGCATCCTGGTAATCCGTCCGGAATCGTTCCCCCCGGGTGCCGGGAATCGCGTCGGCATAATCCACGGAAAACACCGCGCCCGCCACGGCGTCACCGGCCTTCCGGATCAGCTCCGGATCGTTCCATCCGGAGAATCCCGCAAGGGGAACGTACACGTTGTAATACCGAAGCTGCGAAGCGAGGAGGAAGACCCGGTCCCATTGATCGGCAATGAGAATGCCTTCCTGCCGCAGCCGCAGCCCCTTCCCTTTCTCCCGTGTCTTGGACCCGCGCGCGAAAGCGG
>JBLNFH010000373.1:0-2837 GCA_050263475.1 Deltaproteobacteria bacterium | reverse complement strand
GCATTGTCGGCCAGCAACTTCTCGTAGTGGGGAGCGGTCCAGTCCCGCCGCGTCGCGTAGCGGAAGAATCCTCCTTCCACGGCGTCGAACACCGCCGATTCCCCCATGACGCGCAAGACCTTGAGCAGGGTGTCCCCCATTTCCCGGTTCGCCTCGAGGAACCAGGCATCGCGCAGGAAGGCCAGAAGGTCGGCCATCAGGAACTTCGGCTCCCGGAAAAAACCGGGATAAAGAGGGTCGTAGTTCGCCAGGACCGAATGCTTGACGAGCGGAAGATCTTCCGGGCGGGGACCCGCGGGCGGCTCCCCCTCCTCCTCCGTTGAAGAAACAACGGCCTGCGCCGCCGCATCCTTGAGATACTCCTCGATCCTGGAGCGATCGCTCTTGTAGAACCGCGCGCACTTGCTCAGGACCTCGTACAGGGAATCGGGCGGGAGGTAGGTAGCCCCCGTGAGCAGCTGCCCGTTCGGAAGCAGCACCGCCGTGGTGGGCCATCCTCCCTGGTTGTACCGGTCGTTGATGTCGGGACGCCGGTCGGTGTCCACGCGGATGGGAACGAACGATTCGTTCAGCAGGGAAACGACCCGCGGATCGGACAGCGACGTCCGGTCCAGCACGTGGCACCAGTGGCACCACGTGGCCGAGACGTCGAGGAAGACGAGCTTCCCCTCGGCCTCCGCCCGGGAGAAGGCGGCGGCATCCCATTCGTTCCATCGCACCTTCGCATCGCCTTCCACGGAACCCGCCTCCCTTTCGCCCTCAAGGGTACGATGTGCCCCGGCGCCCCCCGGTTCCGCCGGATGCCTCGCGGGGGCGTTGCGAGTTCGCCAATTCCGGCTGCGCAGCCGATGGGAGGTCCGGGCGCTGTCGATAACAGGATACGGGGACGTTCTTGAAACTTTCGGAAGGGGACGTTCTGAAAACTTTGTGGGGAATTCGGGGACGTTCTTTAAGTTTTTATTCTATTTATGTGCTTAAAAAAACTTAAAGAACGTCCCTTGGGTAAAGTTTTCAGAACGTCCCTGAATTTCCAGTCAAAGTTTCAAGAACGTCCCCCCTAATAGTATTCCCCAGCGCCCGCACCTCCCGGAGGCAGGCGCCTTCCGATTAATGGCGCCTACTGCGGGCGGCGCCGCGGGGAATTCCGCGAATCGCAGGCCTTCAGCCTCGGAAATTGAGGTAGAAGCAGAGCGCCGCCAGGAGGAACGTGTAGGGCGCGAACCGGATGAATTTCCCCCGGACGACGAGCCGCTCCACCACGAGGAGCGAGAGGTAGCCGACCAGGAGCGAGAAGACGAAGCCGGCGACGGAAGGCCCGAGCCCCGGCAGGACGGAGACCCCCTTGTGCAGGTTCACCAGCGCGGCGCCGAGGATGGCGGGCAGGGAAATGAGGAAGGAATACTTCACGCCGCGCGAAGGGGCGATCCCGAGGAGGAGCGCCAGCGTGATCGTCGAGCCGGAACGGGAAAGCCCCGGAAACACCGCGGCCCCCTGCAGGATCCCGATGGCGATCGCCTCCCAGGCCTCGATCCGGTCGGGGTCCCACTTGTGCCGGAAGCGCAGGTTGCTGATGAGGAGAAACGAGGTCAGCAGGAGGTAGCGCACCCCTACGCCCCAGATCGTCAGGCCGGTCTCCACCGTGTCGTGGAAGGCGATGCCGATGATCCCGGTCGGGATCGTGGAGAGCATCATGAGCAGGACTTCCCTCCGCCCCCACCCGTCCGGGGCCGCACGCTCCGCGCGGAAGAGGGAAGACAGCATGTCGAGGATTTCCCTTCGCAGGAAGAACAGGACGGCGAACAGGGTCCCCAGGTGCAGCAGGGTGTCGAAGGCGAGCTCGGGCTCCCGGAGCCCGAGCAGCAACTGCGCCAGGAAAAGGTGGCCCGAGCTGCTGACGGGCAGGAACTCGGTCGCCCCCTGGAGAATTCCCAGGAAGATCGACTGGAGAAGGGTCACTCCGCGCTTGCCGTCATGCCCCGGCCTGCGCCTTTCTCACCGCATCCTCCATGACGGCGCGGATCCTTTCCACGGCGGCGGCGTCCTTCCCCTCGAAACGGAGCACCAGGACCGGCTGCGTGTTCGAGGCGCGGACCAGCCCCCAGCCTCCATCGAAGAGCGCACGTACGCCGTCCACGTCGATCACCTCCCTTGCCTGCGGCCGGACGATGGCCGCTACCCGCTCGACGATCCGGAATTTCCGGTCGTCCGGGCAATCCACGCGGATCTCGGGCGTGGCGACGACAGGGGGCAGATCGGAGAGCAGCGCGCTCAACGGCCGGTCCGAACGGGCCAGGATCTCGAAGAGCCGGGCGGATGCGTAGATCGCGTCGTCGTAACCAAGATACCGGTCCGCGAAGAAGATGTGGCCGCTCATCTCCCCCGCTACCTCGGCCAGCTCCTCCTTCATCTTCTGCTTGATGAGCGAATGCCCGGCCTTCCACATGATCGGCCTGCCGCCGTGCCGGGCGATGTCGTCGTACAGGTTCTGGGAGGCCTTCACCTCCGAGATGATCGCGGCGCCCGGTTTCCTGGCAAGGATCTCCCGGGCGAAGAGCACGAGGAGATAGTCCCCGTAGATGATGTTCCCCTTCTCGTCCACCGCGCCGATCCGGTCCGCGTCGCCGTCGAACCCCACCCCGACGTCCGCACCGTGAGTGCGCACCGCCGCTACGAGGAACCTCAGGTTCTCCGGGACCGTCGGATCGGGAAAATGGTTGGGGAAGCGCCCGTCCATTTCGCAGAAGAGCTCCACGACTTCCATGCCCATGTCGCGGAAAAGCCCCGGGGCGACCTCCGAGGCGGTTCCGTTCCCCGAGTCCACAACGACCTTCAGCTTC
>JBLNFH010000372.1:0-6659 GCA_050263475.1 Deltaproteobacteria bacterium | reverse complement strand
AAGGAGGAACCGGCGAAGGTGGAGTGTCATTTCTGCAGGACGGAATACGTCGTCTCTCAGGAGGAGATCATTTCCCTCCTGATGGATACCGGTTCGGGTCCTTCGAGTACAATGACGTCGTGAGGTCCAACGGAACGGGGGGCTCCGCCTCAATTCCCCGTATCGACGATTTCATAAACCTTGCCGGCGGCAAGATCCGCGGCGTACAGGTTCCCCGCCTCGTCCTCGCCGAAGCTGGAGATGGAGTGGGGTTCGACCAGCAGGAGCGAATTCTGCCAGGCCGTGCCGTCCCGTTTCAGACCCCAGAACCGCCCGCTGCAGAAATCCGCGTAGAGGTACAGCCCCTGCATGCGGGGAAACGCCAGCCCGCGGTACACGAACCCGCCCGTGATCGAGCATCCCTGGCCGTGGTCGTATTCGACCACCGGAAGGACCAGCCCCGTTTGGATGCAGGCCGGACTGCCGAAGCAGTGAGTTGCCTCCATGATATTCCAGCCGTAGTTTTGCCCGCCCGCGCTCCCGGCGGGCTGGAAGTCGACCTCTTCGAACAGGTTTTGTCCGACGTCCCCGATGTAGAGGTCGCCCGTCAGGCGGTCGAAGGAGAACCTCCACGGGTTGCGAAGGCCAAGAGCCCAAATCTCACCGCGGAAGCCCGCCGTCTGCACGAACGGGTTGGAGCCAGGAATCCCATAGGGGATAATGCCCGACTCAACGTCGATCCGGAGCATTTTCCCAAGGAGGGATGCAGGGTTCTGCGCATTGTTGTCCGGGTCCCCGCCGGAGCCCCCGTCGCCCATCCCGATGTAGAGGAAACCGTCCGGGCCGAAGGCGAGCTGGCCGCCGTTGTGGTTGGCGAACGGCTGCGGGATGGTGAGCAGTACCGTTTCCGAGTTCGGATCCGCAACATCGGCATTGCCGGTTACAAGGTAGCGTGCGATCACGGTGCTCCCGTCCGGGGTCCTCGTGTAATCCACGTAAAAGTGGCTCGTAGCCGCGAAATTCGGCGGGAAGGCGAGCCCCAGGAGCCCCTGCTCCCCTCCGGAGAGCACACGCGCCGAGATGTCGAGGAACGGCGCGGCCATCAGAGTGCCGTTATCGATGAGCCGGATTCGTCCGGCCTGTTCCACAATGTACAGCCTGCCGGTATTGTCTCCCGCATGAGTTACTCCCAGCGGCGACGACAGGCCGGAGAATCTCTCGACCAGTGCGATCTGCGGCGGGGCGATGGGAGCCTGCCCACCCCCGCCTCCCCCTCCCCCCCCGCAGGCGATGAAAAGGGAAAGGAACGCAGCCGCAAGGCATGCCCCGGCAATCGTCAGCCGACGGACAAGGCACGTTCTCGATGCTGAATTTCCGGTGCCGTCCGGACGGGAAACCGCATGCATGCCCTCGCCCTCCGTCTCTGCCTAAACGTTTAGATGTCACAGCATTCCGCACGGCTTGCCGCCGCGGAGAAATAATCGCGTTGCGGCATCAAAGGTATAATCCGTAAAGACAAATCGGCGGCAAACGGGCAAACTGGGAATAGATACGCTACGCGGCGGGTTCTCGATGACGGGGCGCATTCTCTTCATAGACGACGACCGTGCGGGCCGCGAAGTGGCCCTTTTCAACCTGCGCAAGGCGGGGTACGAGGTTACCGCCGCCTCCGACGGTCAGGAAGGCCTTGCCGCATTCTCCCCGGAGAAGTTCGACCTCGTCGTCACCGACGTCAAGATGCCCGGCATCTCCGGAATCGAGGTGCTGCGGCGGGTCCGTTCGCAGGCGCCCGACGTCCCGGTGCTCGTCATCACCGCGTTCGGGAACGTGGAGACGGCGGTGGAGGCGATGAAGGAAGGGGCGTACGACTTCATCGGGAAGCCGTTCCACCGGGACCAGCTGCTCCTCTCCGTCGGCAAGGCGTTCGAGCGGCGCCGTCTCGCGGAGGAAGTGCACGACCTGCGGATCCGCGCCAGCGGGGTGGAGCGGGAAATCGTCAGCGTCTCCTCCGTCATGAAGCAGGTCCTGGCGGTCGCGGACCGGGTGGCAGGGACCGACGCCACCGTCCTGATCACCGGGGAGAGCGGGACGGGGAAGGAAGCGGTCGCCCGCAGGATCCACGTCCGTTCCCCCCGCGCCGAGGGGCCGTTCGTCGCGGTCAACTGCGCGGCGATCCCCGGCGAGCTCCTGGAGTCCGAGCTGTTCGGCCATGCCCGCGGCGCGTTCACGGGTGCCGTGCGCGACCGCGCGGGCCGGTTCCGGCAGGCGGGGGGCGGCACCCTGTTTCTCGACGAGGTGGGCGAGATCCCGCTTGCCCTCCAGGCCAAGCTGCTGCGGGCCCTCCAGGAGCGTACGGTGGACGTGGTGGGGGGGGATCGACCCGTGCCTGTAGACGTCCGCATCGTGGCCGCGACGAACCGGGACTTGCCCGAGCGGATCCGCGGGGGGACCTTCCGGGAGGATCTCTACTACCGGCTGAACGTGGTCGAGGTCCGCCTCCCCCCGTTGCGCGAGCGCCGGGAGGACATTCCGCCGCTGGTGGAATATTTCATGAAGGAACGGGCGGGGGAGGGGCGGGAGTTGACCGTGCCCCCCGCCGTGATGGAGGAGCTGCAATCCCGCCCCTGGCCTGGCAACGTCCGCGAACTTATGAATGCCTGCGAGCGGATGGCCATCCTCTGCCGGGGAACCGAGGTGTCGTTGTCGGATCTTCCCCCCGCGCCGCCCGCGGGAAAGGGCGCCGGCGCGCCGTCTCCGGCTGCCGAGGAGATCGGGGAGGAGTGGCCGCCCCTGCCGCCCGGGGGGCTGTCGCTCGTGGACCTGGAAAGAAAGGTGATCGAGCGCGCCCTGCGGCTCAAGGGCGGCAACGTCACGCAGGCCGCTGCCTACCTTCGCGTTCCCCGGCACATCCTCGTCTACCGCATCGAGAAGTTCGGGATCCGGCGCGATGGCTGAAACGTCTCCCCGCGACCTGTGGAAGGGCCTTCTCTCCGACCTCCGTCCGGTCTTTTCGGTCCGGATGATCCTCACGGCGTGGATTCCCTGCCTGGTCATCACGGTCCTCCACTACAGGACCCCGGCGCACCAAACCTGGGTCCACGACGTGCTGCGGCGGCTCTACTACCTCCCGATCCTGTTCGCCGCCTTCTCGGAAGGGGTGCGCGGCGGGATCTCCCTGTCCGTTTTCGCCTCCCTCATCTACTTTCCCCACGCCTTCATGAGCCTGGTGTCGCGGGACCCGGGAGACGCGCTGGAGAAGGGCCTGGAGATCCTCCTCTACAACATTGTGGCGGTAGTGGCCGGGCTCCTCGTGGACCGGGAGCGAAGGGAACGCGAAAAGCAGGAGCAGCTGGCGAACAAGCTCTCGGAGGCGCTGGAGGAGCAGCGGCGGATCGAGTCGCAGCTGATCCGGGCCGGCCGCCTGGGGGCCCTGGGAGAGATGACCG
This sequence comes from Deltaproteobacteria bacterium, assembly GCA_050263475.1. GTDB lineage: Bacteria > Desulfobacterota > Deferrimicrobia > Deferrimicrobiales > Deferrimicrobiaceae > FEB-35. Next base: position 3,234 of record JBLNFH010000372.1, on the reverse strand, counting down.
CGGGGATCGCGCACGAGATCAAGAACCCGCTGCACGCCATGAAAGGGACGGCCGAGATCCTGCGGGACGTCGTCCCGCAGGAGGCCCCGGAGCGCCGGATGCTGGACCTTCACATCGGGGAAATCGACCGGCTGGCGCAGGCCGCCGAACGGTTCCTGACGTTCGCCCGCCCGGCGCCGGCCGACCGCCGGCCGCTCGACCTGCGGGAGGTCGTCGGCAGGGTCGCCTCCCTCGTGGAGACGCAGGCCCGCAAGGAAGGCGTGAAGACCGCCATGCTGCCGTACCTGGGGGAGGAGCCCCCGAGGGTGCTGGGCGACCCGGACCAGCTCATCCAGCTCCTGTTGAACATCGCGATCAACGGCGTCCAGGCGATGGCCCCGCAGCGCGGGGGCACGCTCACCTTCTCCCTGGGTAAGGAGCGCGAGGGAGAGAAGAGGATTTTCGTTATCCGGGTGGCCAACACCGGGCCGGTCATACCGGCGGATCAGCTGGAGCGGATCTTCGACCCGTTCTTTACCACGAAGGACGGCGGGACGGGCCTCGGCCTGTCCATCGGTTCCCGCATCGCGGACCAGCACGACGGCGTTCTCTCGGTGCGCAACCTTCCGGAGGGGACGGGGGTCGAATTCTCCCTTTCCCTTCCCGCGGGGGAATAGACCGATGGCGAACGAGAAGTCCCTTTCCGAAGTCCACTCGACGGTTGCGATCCCGGAGGCCCGGGGGTTCTTCCGCCGGCTCCTGGCCTTCGCCGGACCGGCGTACCTGGTCTCCGTCGGGTACATGGATCCCGGCAACTGGGCGACCGACATCGCCGCCGGATCCCGGTACGGCTATGCGCTGGTCTGGGTGCTCCTCATGTCCAACGCCATGGCGGTGCTCCTCCAGAGCCTGTCGGCGCGTCTCGGGCTCGTCTCCGGGCGTGACCTGGCGCAGGCCTGCCGGGACCGGTACCCCGCGCCCGTCAACGTCGCGTTGTGGATCCTCTGCGAGGTGGCCATCGCGGCGACCGACCTGGCCGAGGTGCTCGGATCGGCGATCGGGCTGCAGCTCCTGTTCGGCATCCCGCTGATCTATGGGGTCCTCATCACCGCGCTGGACACCTTCCTCATCCTCTTCTTCCACCAGGCGGGCATCCGGAAGATGGAAGCGTTCATCCTGGTCATGGTCGGGACGATCGGGGGATGCTTCCTGGTGGAAACCGTGATCACCCGTCCCGACCTGCCCGGGATCGCCCGGGGGTTCCTCCCGACCCTGCCCGACGCCGACGCGCTCTATTTCGCCATCGGCATCCTGGGCGCCACCGTCATGCCCCACAACCTGTATCTGCATTCCGCCCTCGTCCAGTCCCGCAAGGTGGTCAAGACGGCCCGGGGGATCCACCAGTCCCTCAAGTTCAACCTGATCGATTCGGTCTTCGCGCTGAACATGGCATTTTTCATCAACGCCGCCATCCTGGTCATGGCCGCGGCGGTTTTCCACCGGTCGGGGTACTTCGACGTGGCCGATATCCAGGACGCGCACCGCCTGCTGGCCCCGCTGGTGGGGACGACGCTGGCCCCGTTTCTCTTCGCCATCGCGCTGATCTGCGCCGGCCAAAGCTCGACCATCACCGGTACGCTCGCCGGCCAGATCGTGATGGAAGGGTTCGTGAACATCCGGCTGCGGCCGTGGCTGCGGCGGCTCGTGACCCGGGCGATGGCCATCATCCCCGCCGTCGCCGTCATCCTCTGGCGGGGGGAGGGCGCGACGGGGGAACTGCTGGTGTTAAGCCAGGTGGTATTGAGCCTGCAACTCTCCTTTGCGGTCATCCCTCTCATCCACATGGTGAGCGACAGGGTGTTCATGGGCGCATTCGCCATCCGGACAGGGGTGAAGGTCCTGGCATGGACCACGGCGGGGATCATCGCCGCTCTCAACATAAAGCTTGTAGCGGGGGAGATCGCAGGGTGGCTGGGGATGGGAGGGGCAGCCGGGCTCGCCGCCCGGATCGTCGCCTTCCCGGCAGTCCTCGCCGTCGGGATGCTTCTCCTCTACGTTCTCGCGGAGCCCTTCCTGTTCCGCCGGGGGTGGAAGCGCAGGCCGGATGTCCATGGCGCGCCCGAGCCGGACGTCGGAGAGCCTTCCCGGCCGTTCCGCAAAATCGCCGCGGCGCTGGACTTCGGGCCGGCCGACGCGGAGGTGCTGGCCCGGGCCGCCGCGCTGGCGTCGACGGCCCGGTGCCCCCTCGTCCTGCTGCACTGCGTGGAAAGCGCCGGGGCGCGCGCACTCGGCGGAGAAGCCAGGGACGTCGAGAGCCGGGAAGACCTCAAGCGGTTGAAGCGGTACTCCGAGGCGCTGGGCAAATACGATATCGACGTCGAGACGGAGCTGGGTTTCGGGGACCCCGTCCGCGTGATCCCGGAAATGATCGACCGTCACGGCGTGGAACTGCTCGTCGTGGGCGCCCACGGCCACAAGGGATTCTCCGACTGGCTCTATGGGTCGACGATCGATGAGCTGCGCCACCGGTTGAACATCTCCGTACTGGTGGTCGGCCGGGAGAGCCCGTAGCGTCCCGTAAGCGGTGGGAACGAACCCATCCGCCGATTCCCGGGGATTCGTCTTTCCCTAGCTGAAGAATCTTAGCCGCCGGATGCCCTTCCGAAATCCTCCAGTCCCTCTGGCACAGTGTAAACTGCAGGAAATCCGATGGAATTCGGGTTCGGCACAACCTCAATAACCAAAAGGGATCCGGTTATCGCCGGGCCCTTTTTCATGAAAGCATCCCAATTCAGCTTCCTCCCGCCGATTCTGCTAAAGAAAATATTTATTGACACCGAGATGTATTTGGGACTATGGTCCCAAACATGGTTGAGAACGTCACAATAGCCATTACTGCAGCCATCACGAAGTTACTTCACCCCCTGGTGATATTTCTCCTGCGGAACGGCGTTCCTTACCAGACCTTCGCCGATATCGCGAAGCGCGTCTACGTGGACCTGGCCACGGAGAAATTCGATATTCCGGGACGGAAACCATCCAAGTCGCGGGTAGCCATCCTCACCGGCCTTTCCCGGAGAGAGGTGCTGCGCGTGAAGCGGCTTCCGGCCCAGGACGATCTTGGGGCCCTGGACCGGATCAACCGGGCGGCGCGTGTCATCGCGGGCTGGGTGCGGGATCCCAGATTCATCGACAAATCGGGACAACCGACGGTTCTTCCGTTCGACGAGGGAAACGTCTCCTTCAGGAAACTCG
>JBLNFH010000371.1:0-2664 GCA_050263475.1 Deltaproteobacteria bacterium | reverse complement strand
TTCCCGGCGCCGTCCGGGCCCACCAGGCCGAACAGCTCCCCCTCCGCAACGGCGAGCGACAGGGAGTCCACCGCCGTCGACTCGCCGAAGCGGCGGGACAGCTCCTTCGTGAGGATGGCTTCCAAGGCGTCTTCCCCCCGCTACCGGATCCGGATGACCCCGTCGGCCGGCATGCCGGGCTTCAGCTCCATCGAAGGGTTGGCGACGGCCACCTTGATGCGGTAGACGAGCTTGACGCGCTCCTTCCGGGTCTGGACGCTCTTCGGCGTGAACTCCGCCTGCGGGGAGATGAAGGCGATGCGGCCGGCGTAGGTCTTCCCGGGGTTGGAGTCGGTGGTCACGTCGACCGGCTGCCCCGTCTTGACCCGGCCCAGGTCGGTCTCCTCGATATAGGCGCGCAGCCAGACGTCCGCGAGGTCCCCGATCGTCACGACGGGAGTCCCGGCGGCGACGAAATCGCCCGGCTCCACGTTCTTGGAAAGGACGACCCCCGAAAGCGGGGAGACGACCGTCGCGTAGGAGAGGCGCGTGCGGGCCAGCTCCAGGGCCTCCCTCGCCTGCCGGACCCGGGCCCGGGCCTGCTCGATCTGCTCGCGCCTGGGCCCCTCCTCCACGAGCAGGAGGTTTTCCCTGGCTTCTTTATGCCGCTCCTCGGCCACGTCGTAGGCCGCCTTCGCCCGGTCGAACTCCTGGCGGGAGATCGACTCCCGTTCAAGAAGCGTCTTGGCGCGGGAAAAATCCGTGGAGAGCCGCTCCGCCTCGGCCCTGGCCCCCGCGACCGCCGCTTTCGCCCTGGCGATCTCCTGCGGGCGGGAACCGGCCGCAAGCTCCTTTAGCACCGCCTCCGCCGCCTGGAGCTCGGCCTGCCGCACGCTCGCCTCCCCTTCCAGGTCGGAGTTGTCCAGCCGCGCCACGAGCTGCCCGGCGGCTACCGCCATCCCCTCGTCCACCGCGCGCTGCACGACGCGGCCCGGGATCTTGAAGCCGACGTCCACGTCGGTCACCTCGATGTTCCCGGAGACGCGGATCGCGCCGTCTCCCCGCTCCCTTGGGTACAGGAACCAGGCGGCGATCCCCGCCGCGATCGCCAAAACGGCCGCCCCGATCACCACCTTTTTCCGCTGCATCCTCGCCCTCCGGCCGCCCGCCTATCCACCCTTACGAATATATCAGGCCCGCCCGTTGTGAATCTGCATTCACATCGCCGGCAAAAAAAAGAGGTCACCCCGTCCGGATCGAGAACGCGAACTGGTCGAACGAGCGGTCCGCGTACAGGGCGGCGTCGAATTTCCCGGCGCTCAAATACCAGAGCGTGGCCGCCGGCTGCACCAGCCCGAGGAAATGCACGGCCGTGGAGCCCGGGTCCAGCTCTTCCTTGAGGTCGCCGTCCTGCTGCCCCTGGCGGACGATTTCCGCCACGCCCTCCAGGTAGCGGCGGATCACGTGGTACACCTCCATCCGGTGCGACACCCCGCCGCCGTCGATCCCCTCCGCGAAGATGATCCTCGGGCCGGCGAACCCCTGCCGGATCGTGCGGACGTGGGACCGCAGGAGGCTGCGCAGCCGCTCGATCGCACCGCCCTTGCCGGCGGCCGCGTGCGCGACGTTTTCCAGCAGGCGTTCCCCCATCCGCTCGATCGCCGCGGAAAGGATCTCCTCCTTCCCGTGGAAATGCCGGTAGATCGCCGAGGGGACGATGCCGGTCCGCCGGGCGACTTCCACGACGCTCAAGCTCCGCGTCCCCCGCCGGGAGATCACCTCGAGCGCCGCCTCCGCGATCTGCTCGCGCCGCGACTCCCTGCTTCTTTTGGCCGTGGCCATCCGCCCTCCCCAGGTGAACCTATATTCACATTTTCTTTCCGAGGAAGGACCCGCGTCAAGCCCCCCCGGGAAGATTGTTTCCGGCCGGGCGCGGGCCCCGGGGACCCGCTCAGGCGGGCAGCTCGAAATCCCCGCGCGCGATCCTGGCCGCCATGTCGCCGTGGTCGGCCAGGGTCGGCGGGGGCGACACCACGTGCAGGATGACCATGTCCGTTTTCGCCTTCACCCCCCGTTTCATCTTGCGCGGCACGACGACCAGGTCGCCTTCCCTGACGCGGCGGCGCTCTTCTCCCGCCACGACTTCCCCTTCCCCCGAAAGGATGTAGAGGACGACGTGGACGTCGGGCGCGTGCACGGGGATGAACTGCCCGGCCCGGAAGGCGGCCTGGACGACCTTCATCTCCGGGCATTCGAACAGCGCCTTGGCGGAGAACCGGTGGGGATCGAACTCGACGGTGTCCTTCGGACGGGAAAACACGGGTGCGCTCATGGAAAAACCTCCTTTAGGGACCTTTACCTGAGATTATCCCATGCCGTCTCCCGCCCCCGCCTTGACCTGGATGAAGTCAGAACCACTTCTTCCGCCGGAAGTACATCAGCATTACCGCCACGATCGCGGCCATGAAGAGCAGCACGGCGGGGTAACCGTACCGCCACCCCAGCTCCGGCATGTTGTAGGGGGAGGCCTGCGGGTTGAAGTTCATCCCGTACACCCCGACGATGAAGGTCAGGGGGATGAAGAGCGTCGCGATCACGGTGAGCACCTTCATGATCTCGTTCATCCGGTTCGACATCGACGACATGTACTCGTCGACCAGGCTGGCCGCCATTTCCCGGAACGTC
>JBLNFH010000370.1:0-3941 GCA_050263475.1 Deltaproteobacteria bacterium | reverse complement strand
CGACGCGGGTCGACCCGGACCTGGCGGGCGAGCTTGCAAAGTACAACGTCAAATATTCCGGACATGTGGAAAGCGAGTGGCTCGCCACGCTCCTCTCCTGGGTTGTCCCCATCCTGCTGTTCGTCCTGTTATGGATATTCATCATGAGGAGGATGGCCGGACGGATCGGCCCCGAAGGGGGCCTGATGGCGATCGGGAAGAGCAAGGCGAAGGTCTTCGTGGAAAAGGATACGAAGGTCTCTTTCCCGGATGTCGCCGGTGTCGACGAGGCGAAACAGGAGCTCGAGGAGGTCGTGCGGTTTCTGAAGGACCGGGCGCAGTACGGCCGATTGGGGGCCCGGATGCCCAAAGGGGTCCTTCTGGTCGGACCCCCGGGGACCGGGAAGACCCTGCTGGCGCGCGCCGTGGCCGGCGAAGCGGGAGTTCCGTTCTTCTCGATCAGCGGGTCGGAGTTCGTCGAGATGTTCGTGGGCGTGGGGGCGGCACGGGTGCGGGACCTCTTCGAGCAAGCCCGGAAACAGGCCCCTTGCATCATCTTCATCGACGAACTCGACGCGCTTGGGAGAGCCCGTATGGCGGGGCCGATGATGGGCGGTCACGACGAGAAGGAGCAGACCCTCAATCAGCTCCTTGTGGAGCTCGACGGATTCGACCCCTCGACGGGAATCGTCATCCTTGCCGCGACGAACCGGCCGGAGATCCTCGATCCCGCGCTGCTGCGGGCCGGGAGGTTCGACCGCCAGGTCCTTGTCGACCGGCCGGACCGGAAAGGGCGGGCGGATATCCTCCGGGTCCACATCAAGAAGGTCCATCCGGCGACGGATGTCGACCTGGACTCCGTGGCCTCCCTGACCCCGGGATTCACGGGCGCGGACCTGGCAAACCTCGTGAACGAGGCGGCTCTCATGGCGACCCGCCGGAGGGCGGAATCCGTAGCCATGGAGGATTTCACCGCGGCGATCGAGCGGATCGTCGCCGGTCTCGAGAAGAAGAACCGGATCCTCAATCCCCGCGAGCGCGAGGTGGTGGCCTACCACGAGATGGGGCACGCGCTTGTCGGCGCCGCCCTCCCCGGCTCCGACAAGGTCCACAAGGTCTCCATCATCCCGAGGGGCATCGGGGCCCTCGGGTACACGATCCAGCGGCCCACGGAAGACCGGTATCTCATGAGCCGGGAGGAGCTCGCCGCCAAGATGGCCGTCCTCCTCGGGGGAAGGGCGGCCGAGCAGCTTGTCTTCGGAGAGATCTCCACGGGAGCGGCCGACGACCTCGTCCGCACGACGAACATCGCCCGTGCGATGGCGACCCGGTACGCCATGGTTCCGAAGCTGGGTCAGGTCGCCTACGAACAGGAGGCCGCGGGGTTCTTGGGTCCGAAACCGGCGGGATGGGTCGAGCGGGCGTACAGCGAGGAGACGGCGCGCGAAATCGACTGCGCGGTTCGGGAGATCGTGGACGCCGCATTCGCGAGCGCAAGGTGGATTCTGGACCGTAACCGGGGGATCCTGGAAGAAGGCTCCCGGCTTCTCCTGGAAAAGGAAACGTTGGACGAGAAGGACCTGGAACGGCTGTTTGGGAAAGGACTTGTTTCTTCCGGACCCGATCGCGAGAAGTCACGCATGGAACCTGCGGGCCCTGCATGACGGGCCGCCGCGTGAACGGGAACATGAAATGCCCCGGATGCGCCATGAACCTCGCCGGGATCGACTGCCCGCAGATCGATGGGGACAACTGCGCCGCGCGCGAAGGGGTGGGGCTCGACGGGAGGAGCCGGAGCACGTGGCCGCGCCGGAGAAATCGGCGCCGGACAAGCCGTTCTCCGTCATCGTTCGCTGAAGGGGTGTTCTTGCGATGACGTGGGTCTGGCTCGCGTTCCTCGGGTTGATCCTGTTCCTGCTGTTCCTGGATCTCGGGGTGTTCCACCGCAAGGCGCGCGAGGTCGGTGTCCGGGAGGCGCTGGGCTGGTCCGCCGTCTGGATCGCCCTGGGGCTTTCTTTCACCCTTTTCGTCTATTTCGGGTACGAAAACCAATGGGCGGGACTCGGCGCCTCGGTCGACGCGGTGGACGGGATGGCCAACGACGGACGATCGGCCGCCGTCAAATACCTTACCGGCTACATCGTCGAGAAATCCCTCAGCGTCGACAACATCTTCGTGATCGCGATGGTCTTCGGCTTTTTCGCGGTGCCCCCGATGTACCAGCACCGGGTGCTGTTCTGGGGAATCCTCGGCGCCCTGATCATGAGGGGCGCAATGATCGCCATCGGCGCGAAGCTGATCTCGGAGTTCCACTGGATCCTGTACGTCTTCGGGGTCTTGCTGATCGTGACGGCGATCAAGATGCTGCTCCTGAAGACCGATCACTCCGATCCGAACAGGAACATCGTGGTGCGGTGGACGAGACGGTTGTTCCCGGTCACTGCCCGCTTTCACGGAGAGCACTTCGCGGTCCGGGCGGGCTCCCCCGCTTCCCGGGAAAGCGATCTCCCCGGGGGGCCCGCCGAGCCGGACGAGACCGTTTTGCAGGCCCGGGCCGGCACGCTGATGCTGACGCCGCTGGCCCTGGCGCTGATCGTGGTGGAGACCACCGACCTGATCTTCGCGGTCGACTCGATCCCGGCGATCTTCGCGATCACCGGCGATCCGTTCCTGGTCTTTACCAGCAACGTGTTTGCCATCCTGGGCCTGAGGTCGCTCTATTTCGCCCTGGCCGGAATGATCGGCATGTTCCGATACCTCAAGGTGTCGCTCGCGATCGTGCTGATCCTGGTCGGGGTCAAGATGCTTGCGGCCCCGTGGCTCAGGGAGGCTCTCGGGGCGAACTTCAACTTCTACCTGTTGAGCCTGGTGTTCCTGATCTTGGCCGTGGGCGTTGCGGCGTCCTGGCTCGTAGCGCGCAATGTTGAGGCTGCGTGAAACCATGACCCGGATCGGCCCTTGACCTCGTCCCACGAAGGAATCGAAATACGTCGATTCCAGACCGCCAAAGGAAAGGAGAAACCCCATGGCATCCGAAACAAAGTCCCCCTTCAAACGCACAACGGGCGGCGGCACGTCGAACCGGGACTGGTGGCCGAACCGGTTGAACCTCAAAATACTCCATCAGCACTCCGCCCTTGGCAATCCGATGGGCGAGAAGTTCCACTACGCCAAGGAGTTCAAGAAGCTGGACCTGGCAGCGGTAAAGAAGGATCTTCATGCCCTGATGACCGACTCGCAGGACTGGTGGCCGGCGGACTGGGGCCACTACGGGGGGCTCTTCATCCGGATGGCATGGCACAGCGCAGGCACCTACCGCACCGGCGACGGCCGCGGCGGCGGAGGCAGGGGCCAGCAGCGCTTCGCGCCGCTCAACAGCTGGCCCGACAACGTGAACCTCGACAAGGCGCGCCGGCTGCTTTGGCCGATCAAGCAGAAGTACGGCCGGAAGATTTCCTGGGCGGACCTCATGATCCTGGCGGGGAACGTCGCCCTGGAATCCATGGGATTCAAGACGTTCGGTTTCGCCGGCGGGCGGGAGGATGTCTGGGAGCCGGACGAGGATGTCTACTGGGGCTCCGAGACCGCCTGGCTGGAGGACAAACGCTACTCCGGCGATCGAGATCTGGAGAATCCGCTGGCGGCCGTGCAGATGGGCCTGATCTACGTCAACCCGGAAGGCCCCAACGGCAACCCGGAACCGGTCGCGTCGGGCCGTGACGTCCGGGAAACCTTCGGACGCATGGCGATGAACGACGAGGAGACCGTTGCACTGGTTGCCGGCGGGCACACGTTCGGCAAGTGTCACGGCGCCGGCCCCGCCTCGCATGTGGGACCGGAACCCGAAGCGGCTCCCCTGGAAGCGCAGGGGCTTGGCTGGTACAGCAGCTTCCGCAGCGGGAAAGGCGGCGACACGATCAGCAGCGGCATCGAGGGTGCGTGGAAGCCGAACCCGAACCGAT
>JBLNFH010000369.1:0-3139 GCA_050263475.1 Deltaproteobacteria bacterium | reverse complement strand
GAAATTACGGTTGCCTGTCAACTTGAATGCGCAGTAGATATTGCCTCTCCTTTATCCTGCTATCGGGATTTGCTTCCTTGTTCGCATTCGTACTTCCCTCCCATGCCGACTTCCGTACCATTGAAGGTGTGGTAAGGAAGGTTTCGGACGAGGACACGATTGCTGTCGTTACCCGCGGTGGAAAAATGTTCCATATACGTTTATATGGAATCGATGGACCCGAGATTCGACACGGGAAAAAACCAGGCCAGCCTTTCGGCGAAGAATCAAAGGCAGCGCTGGAAGCGATGATCCTCGGGAAAAAGGTCCGGATCAATATCCTGGACACAGACCACTACAAACGAATGGTGGGGATTGTTTATTTAGGCACCTTCAATGTCAACGAAGAAATGGTAAAACAGGGATGGGCCTGGGCGTATGGTGAATATCACGTAGAGCCGTTCCTTTCCGATTTCATTCGCGCCGAGAGACAGGCCAAGGAAAACCGGCGGGGATTGTGGCAACAGGACAAACCGGTGCCCCCGTGGGAGTATCGGAGAAGAAACCGCTGAAGGCGGGTAATCCGGTCAAAGTTCGATCCCCAGGCACCCTGTTCCCTGATCCCCGGAGTTATATCCCTTCCTGCAGAGATGTCGGTCCGCATCCAATCGTGCGCTCTTTTCCGGCAAACCTCGTGGTATCATCCGCAGGGAGGAGACGGACTCGCCCATAATCCGGCGGAGGGAAGGGTATGCAGAATCAAATCGTGGTTCGATATCAGGACGGGCGGTTCCTGAAAGGAGTCACGACCGATTTCATCGCGGGCAAGGAGGTTTTCCACGTCACGGAGACCGCATCATCGGCGGCCAAACCCGTCGAGGTCCAGGTTTCGGATCTCAAGGCGGTCTTCTTCGTCAAGGACCTGGTGGGCAATCCCGATCACAAGGAGCAGCTGGCCTTCGATCCTTCCAAGCCGGTCGCGGGACGGAAGATCTATGTCCTTTTCAAGGACGGGGAGCGGATCGTGGGATTGACGCAAGGCTACAAGCCGGGCCGTGCCGGCTTTTTCCTGGTGCCGGCCGATCCCCGCTCGAACAACGAACGGATCTATATCGTTACCTCGTCCACGCAGGAAATCAAATTCCTGTAATGCCCGCATTCGCCGTGCTGCGATACGACCCCGGCAACGGCCAGTGAATCCATGCCACCCAACGAGAATAAAAAACCTTTATCCCTGCGCCGCATCGCCCGGTTCGAGGGCATCTCCCTGCGCGATCTCGCGACAACGATTGCCCCGGTGGTCCTGCTCACCGCGGCTGCGATCTCGGCAGCCTGGTGGTTCGTGCGCCCCGCCCCGCCGGATACCATCTCGATCGCCAGCGGACCGGCCGGCAGCACCTTCCGTCTCACGGCCGAAAAATACCGCAAGATCCTGGCGCGCAACGGCGTGAAGATGCAGATCCTGCCTACCGAAGGGTCGCTGGAGAATCTCAGGAAACTGAACGATCCCTCCGTTCGGGTGGACGTGGGTTTCGTCCAGGGCGGGGTATCCGCCGGCATCCCGGTGGACAACCTGGTTTCCCTCGGGAGCGTGTTCCATGAGCCGCTCACCCTCTTTTACCGCGGCGCAGCGTCCCTGGACCGGATTTCAGGGCTGGGCGGGAAGCGGCTCGCGATCGGCCCGGAGGGCAGCGGAACGCGCGCCCTGGCCTTGATTCTGCTCAAGGCAAGCGGCATCGAGCCCGGCGGCGCGACAACGCTCCTGGACCTGGGCGGGGAAGACGCGGCGCAGGCCCTGGTCGAGAATAAGGTCGACGCCGCGTTCCTGATGGGGGATTCCGCCACGCCGGCGATGATGCGCCGTCTGTTGCGGACGCCCGGGATCCGGCTGCTCGACTTCTCGCAGGCGAACGCCTATACGCGCCGCTTTCCCTATCTGAACAGGCTCGATCTGCCGATGGGGGTGTTCGATCTCGGCAAAAATCTCCCCCCGCGGGATTTCCACCTGAGCGGCCCCACCGTCGAGCTCGTCGCGCGCGAGAACCTGCATCCCGCGCTGTCGGACCTGTTGATCGAAGCCGCGAGGGAAGTGCACGGCCGGGCCCGCCTCCTGCAGCGCGCGGGAGAGTTTCCCGCTCCCCTGGAGCATGAATTCCGCATCAGCGAGGACGCGAGACGGTACTACGGTTCGGGGAAGAGCTTCCTCTACCGCTATCTGCCGTTCTGGCTGGCCAGCCTGGCGGACCGTATGCTGGTGGTAGTGGTCCCGATCGTCGTGCTGTTGATCCCGGGGTTGAAGCTGGTGCCGACGCTGTACCGCTGGCGGGTCCGGTCGCGCATCTACCGGTGGTACGGGAAATTGATCGCGCTTGAACGCGGCATGCTGGCCCACCCGTCGCCCGGGGAGCGCGAGGAATGGATCCGGCAGCTCGACGGCATCGAGGCCGAGGTCAACCGGATGAAAATGCCGTTGGCCTTTGCCGATCAGGTCTACGTGCTCCGCGATCACATCGCCTTTGTGCGCGGCCGGTATGCGAATCCCACGGGAAATCCCTGAAGCGAAACTCCACGAGAGGACGATGATGGAACATCTGGAGATCCTGCGGCAACTGGAGTACTCCCCCGCGAGGCAAACGAGGAAAAAGCTGATCGCATCGGAAAACCTGGTTGCCGAGCTGGTTTGTTACGAACCGGGGCAGGCGACCGCCCCCCACCTTCACCCCCGCCAGGACGAGATTTTTCATATCATCGAAGGACGGGGCACCATCCTGGTGGACGAGGACGAAGTGCCGGTATCGGCCGGCAGCGTCGTCTTCGTCCCGGCGGGATCGCGGCACGGTATCCGGGCCGACGCCGGAATCCGCCTGGCGTTGATGTTCATTAAAGGGCCAGGGGCAGCGGCCGATCCCCGCTGAGCGAATTTCACACCCCGCAAAAATAAACGGAATTTTGTGAAACCTCGCACAATCCGGATCCCCCCCCACGCAATCGAATGGTCGGAAGAAAGGGGGTGATGATCATGGAAGGACTGATCCTCGGCATCGAGACAATCGGGTCTGCCTTTGTTTTCCTCAGCGCGGTTTCCCTGCTCGTGTGTGCGGCGGCCACCGTCTTTTTCGGGTACATGGCCGACGAGGAAAAGAAAGGCAGGCGGTTTTCC
>JBLNFH010000368.1:0-3524 GCA_050263475.1 Deltaproteobacteria bacterium | reverse complement strand
GTCCCTCTCTTTCCCGCGGTCGTGCCGCGGACGTTGATGCGGTTGCGGCACCCCACCGCTACGGAGTGTCGACCCCGATGCGATAGCTCTGCCCGCCGACCTCGACAACGGCAGGCTGGTCTGCCGAGCCCTTCGCCGCCTTGTCGGTACCGAAGTAGCCCGCCGGCAGGCTCCCCGTTTCCTGGGCCGCCTGGAACTCCCACGAGCCCGGCTCCGGCGCCTTGTCGCCGGCCGCAAGCACCGGCCGGGCATAGATCATTGTCGTTAACGCCGTGACGACCGCCATTATGGTTACCAGGTTCTTCATTTTTCCATCCTCCTTTGGATGAGTGGGTCTTGCCCGTGTTAACGCCCGACGCCCCGATTCGTTCCCTGTCCGGTATTTTTTTGCGGCGGGGAACCTTCCGGCCTCCGGAAACGTTCATCTATATAGAAAGGAGCGTGGACGTCGTCGAGGGATCCGGGTGAGCGTATTCGCGGAGGATGCGAGAGGCGAGCCGCTGTCGCCACGGGGAGAAGATGGTACTGGCAGGAGGCTCGGAGTCGAGCGATGTGCTGGGGCGAGAGGCTTTGGCCTACGCCGACGCTTTGTACAACCTGGCCCGGTACCTCACGGGGAACGATGCCGATGCCGAGGACCTCGTCCAGGAAACCTATGCCCTTGCCCTCCGGGCGGCCGGACAGTTCGCCAGGGGAACGAACCTCAAGGCCTGGCTCTTCCGGATCCTCCGCAATGCGTTCATCAGCGGTTACCGGCGGCAGCGCCGCAACCCGACCGTGGGAGGCCTGGACACCACGGATCCGCATGGCCAGGAGGCGGCCCCTGGGCAGTGGCCGAGGGATGACATGGAACTGGATCAGATGCGGAACATCGTGGCGGAGGACATCGAAAAAGCCCTGATGTCCCTGTCGGAGGAAGCGCGTACGGTCGTTCTCATGGACCTGGAAGGTTTCTCGGAAGCGGAGGCAGCCCAGGTCCTCGATTGCGCCGTGGGAACCGTGAAGTCCCGGCTGTCGCGCGCCCGGGCGACGCTCCGGCAACTTCTTCAGGATTACGCGAGGTAGGAAAATGGACTGCCGGGAATCGACCACCCATCTTCTCGATTACCAGCGGGGCCGGCTCGGGCCGGAACAGGATGAGGATCTCCGCACGCACCTTGCCGGATGCCCCTCCTGTTCCCGTTCCGAGGCGATCGAGCGGACCCTCACCGATCTTCTCGAACGCCGTCTGCCGCAGCATCCCGCTCCCATCGCCCTGAAACTGCGCCTTGCCGCGCAATGGCCTTCCCCGTCGGCGGCGAAACTCTCCTGGTGGGAGCGCTGGGGGAGGTCCTGGGCCCCGGCGGGCGCCGTCGCCCTGCTGCTTCTTGTGACCGTTCCCGTTTATTACCATGCGCTGTCCTCCCGCCAGGCCGGTGGGGCGGCGAGGATGGTCACCGAAGCGGTCAACGACCATCTCCGCATCCTCCAGAGCCAGCACCCCCTGGAGGTCGAAAGCGGGAATTTCCACCAGGTCAAGCCGTGGTTTGCCGGCAAGCTCGATTTCGCTCCGGCGGTCCGGTTCCTGGGCGACCCGGAGTTCCCCCTGAAAGGCGGTTCCGTCGGGTATTTCCTCGACCGCAAGGCGGCAATCTTCACTTACGGCTACCGGCTCCATGTCATTTCCCTGCTGGTGTTCCGCGCGGAGAGCCTCCCCTGGCCGGCCGGCGCAACGGGGGAACCGGGTAAAGTCCGTGCCGACGAGAGGACCGCCAGGGGGTTCAACGTGATTCTCTGGCGCGATGGCGAGCTCGGGTATGCGCTGGTATCGGACGCTGACATGCCCGGAATCCGCCGGCTGGCCGCGAAACTCGGCGCCTCCTCCTGATGGCCGGATCTGTCGTCCCCCCCGGCGGGGCGTCAGGCGGGGTTCCCCCCGACGCCCCGTCGGATCGGCATCCCTCACTCGTCTCGACGGCTGTAGCTTGTACTGGAGAGGTCGGCGTGGCGGGCGGACGGATCGGCGTTGGCCGCAAGGAGTTCCCCCTTCATGCCGATGGCGGAGTGGAACTTGCAGAAGAAACGGACCGTGCCCGACCGGGGGAAGGCGACCTCGATGTCGACCTTCCCTTTCGGCGGGATGTCCTTGTCGATGTGAAGCTCCGGGATGCTGACGTTGTGAAGCGTCGCGGTCTCGTTCTCGACCGTGAGGGTTACCCTCTGGCCGGGTTTGCCGTTCAGGGAGGCCGGCTTGAAGTAGTAGTCACCCGCCTTGACGGTCCGCCCCATGGCCGGAACGGGCTGCACCGCGATTTTCCGCGGGGCGGCTCCCACCGGGATCGTGGCGACCACCGCACGGCGGTCAAGGTCCACGACCGACACGTCGTTGGACGTTTCGTTGGTCACATATGCGGTCCGGCTGTCGGAGCTGGCGGCGATCCAGTGCGGTGCGGATCCCACTTTTACCGTGCCCTTGACGCTGTTTTTCACGGGATCCAGGATCTCCAGCGTCCCGGGGCCTTGACTGACGACCAATCCGGATCGCCCGTCGGGTGTAAACAACGGGTGGTGCGGCGAGGCGCCGACGGGGACCCGGGCGATCACCCGGTTGCTCGAAGGGTCGAGCGCCAGCACGGCGTCGTCGCCGGCTACCGTGAAGTAGACCTCCTTCCCGTCGGGGCTATATCCAAGAGCGCGAGGCGTCTTGTCCAACGGCACGCTGCCGGAAACGGACCTCTTCACGAGGTCCAGACGCACGAGCGCGGTTTCGCCCTGCCGCTGGGAGGCAACATAAGCGGTATTCCCGTCCGGGCTGATTGTGGAGTTGTGGGGCTGGGGGACGGGGACGCGTCCGACGACCTGGTCCGTCTCGGTATCGATGAGCGCCACGCTGTCGGCGCCGAAGGCCGCCGCCAGAACGATGCTTCCGTCTTGAGAAATCGACAGGCCGTGCGGTGCCTTTCCGACCTCGATGCTGTTGACGATCCGGTCGGATGAAGTATCGATGACGCTCACCGTCGAGGCCCCGTCGCTGCTCACGTAGACTTTGCGTCCATCGGGCGTGATCACCAGGCCGTGGGGGCCGGGCGGAATCGGAATGGTTCGGAGCACCCGATTGGAGCTCGCGTCGATCACCGCGACCGCGTTTTCCTTGAATAGCCCTACGTAGACCTTGCCTGCCGGTGCGGCGGTTGCGGAACGGTCCGCCCACGGCATGACGGCGATAAAGAGCAGAAGGGAAAAGGCGATTCCCGCAGGGACCCACCTTTTCCCGATCGTCTTGCGAATGGATGTAGCCTGTATGGTTCCCATCGTGTTTCCTCCTTGAG
This sequence comes from Deltaproteobacteria bacterium, assembly GCA_050263475.1. Taxonomy (GTDB): domain Bacteria; phylum Desulfobacterota; class Deferrimicrobia; order Deferrimicrobiales; family Deferrimicrobiaceae; genus FEB-35. The sequence continues at coordinate 216 of JBLNFH010000368.1, read as the reverse complement.
ATGTGAAGTGCACCTCAGTGAACGCACCGGATTCCGATTCGTTCCCCGATCGAGAAAAAATTCGGGAGATTCGGCCGGATAGGCCATTGGAGGGGTGGGACATCATACTAATTGTCTCAACGTTTCATACCCATAAAAATCATTGATGTATTTAAGATTTTTCGTTATCGAAGCTTGCGCCGGGGAAATCCGTCCCATCAATCCGACGGCTTCAAT
>JBLNFH010000367.1:0-11282 GCA_050263475.1 Deltaproteobacteria bacterium | reverse complement strand
GTCGGCATCGTCCTCCCGCTGACGGGGGAGCAGGCGAAGTTCGGAGAGATCGAAAAGCGATCCTTCGAGATGGCGGCAGAGGAGATCAACGCGAAAGGCGGCGTCAAGGGGATGAAGCTCGAGCTTCTTTTCGAGGACGACACGGGCAAGCCCGACGTGGGCCGCTCCGCGGTCGAGAAGCTGATTTCCCAGCAAAAGGTTCCCGTGCTCTCCGGCGGGTATTCCAGCTCCGTCACCGCCGCGGTGACCGCCGTTGCCCAGCAGTTCAAGGTTCCCTTCCTGGTCACCACCGGGTCGGCGGACGAGGTCACGGAGAAGAAGTACGACTACGTCTTCCGGATCAACCCGACCGCCAGCGAGTACCCGGCATCGGTCGTCACCTTCCTCCAGGAGGTGGCCAAGCCGAAGACGGCCGTCATCCTTTACGAGAATTCCCTCTTCGGCCAGTCCAGCTCGAAGTCCTTCGAGGGGGACTGCCAGAAACTTGGAATCAAGGTGCTCACCAAGGAGGGGTACAACAAGGGGGCCGTCGACTTCAAACCGCTGCTCACGAAGGTGAAGGCGATGAATCCCGACCTGGTCTACATGGTCTCCTACGTCATGGACGCGGCGCTCCTGATCCGCCAGGCGAAGGAGCTGGACCTCAATCCCAGGCTTTTCATTGGAGGAGCGGCGGGGTTCACGCTCCCCGAGTTCCGGAAGAACGCGGGTGACGCGACGGAATTCGTGTACTCGGCGACCCTGTGGGTGGATTCCGTCCCCTATGCGGGGGCCCAGGACTATGCCAAGAAGTACCTGGCGAAATACAAGGAAGCCACCGAATACCACGGGGCCGAGGCGTACGCCTCGATGTATGTCGTCGCCGACGCCTTGAAGAGAGCGAAGAGCATCACGCCCAAGGACGTGCGGGACGCCCTGGCGACGACTGACATGATGACCGCCTTCGGCCCGGTCAAGTTCATCTCCTACGATAAGAAGACCCAGCAGAACAAGCTGCCCACCTACATGGTCCAGTGGCAGAACGGGAAGCTGGAAACCGTGTGGCCCAAGGAAGTGGCAAAAAAGAAGTACGTTTTCCCCGTCCCCAAGTGGAACGAAAGGAAGAAGAAGTAATCCGACCGCAGGCGAATCGTGAACCACTCTCGAGGCCGGGTGGCGGCATGATCGCCGCCCGGCCTCTCCACTAATCGGCTCCTCGGCCGCCCCGGGAGTGTCCATGGACGTTTTTCTGCAGACCCTCGTCGCAGGTGTTCTGAAGGGGGGATTGTACGCGCTGATCGGAATCGGCATGACGCTCATCATGGGCGTCATGGGGATCATCAACCTGGCCCACGGGCAGCTGATGATGGTGGCGATGTACATCACCTACATCCTGCACCTGGCGGGCGTCGACCCGTACATCTCGTTGTTCGTCGCCATGCCCGCCCTGTTCCTTCTCGGGTGCCTGATCCAGCACTACCTCCTGAATCCCCTCCTGAAGGTGGAGACGATCCTCCCCGAAAACCAGGTCCTCATGACGGTGGGGATCGGGATGGTCCTGACCGAAATCGTCCGGTTCCTCTTCAAGTCGGACTACAAGTCGGTGACCACCGGCTACTCCAATGCGACGTTTTTCCTGGGGAACATCTCCTTCAGCGTGGCGCTGACGATTTCCTTTTTCATCGCCATCGCCTTCACCGTCGCCATGTTCTTCTTCCTCGTCAAGACGGATATCGGCCGCTCGATCCGGGCTACCGCCCAGGACAAGGACGCCGCGGTCCTGATGGGGGTCAATACCGGGCGGGTCACGATCATCACCTTCGGCCTCGGCTCGGGTTTGGTCGCGGCAGCCGGGAGCCTGCTCGCTCCCGTCTTCTACGTGTTCCCGGACATCGGGGGACCGTTCACCGCCAGGGCCTTCATCATCACCATCCTCGGCGGCCTCGGCTCCACGGTCGGGGCCATCTTCGGCGGCGTCACCCTGGGCCTGGCGGAGAGCTTCGGGGCCACTTACATCAGCATGGATTACGAGAACATCATCGGCATGACGATCTTCGTGCTCGTTCTGCTCTTCCTGCCGGGCGGATTCAAGCGCCTGACGAAAGTGTAGGGGACCGCCGGCGGATGAAAAAGAACCTGGCTCCCTTGGTCCTGCTGGCGATCCTGGCGGTCTTTCCCCTCGTCGTCAAGGACAACTACTATACCCACCTGATGATCCTGTTTCTCATGTGGGTGGTCATCGGGTCGGCGTGGAACCTGATCGCGGGATATACCGGCCAGGTTTCCTTCGGGGATGCGGCCTTTTTCGGAAGCGGCGCCTACGCTGCAGGCCTCCTTTCCCACCATCTGGGAATCTCCGCGTGGTGGGGGCTTGCCCTCGGGGGGTTCGCGGCGGTCGCCGTCGGCCTTCCGTTCGGCTGGATCTGCTTCCGGATGCGGGGGGCCTACTTCGCCCTGGCGACCCTGGCGTTGAACGAAGTCCTTCGGCACAGCGCGGCCATTGCAGAGGGGTTCACCGGGGGCATGGTCGGCATCCTCATCATGCCCTCCTTCGTCTCGAAGGTCCCGTATTATTACGTCGCGCTGGCGCTGGCGGTCGCCAGCATGACGAGCATCCGGTGGATCGTGCACGCCAAGCCCGGCTACTATTTCGTCTCCATCCGGGAGGACCAGGACGCCGCGGAAAGCCTGGGGATCAACACCCATTTCTACAAGATGCTCTCGCTCGCGATCGCGGCATTCTGGACCGGCGTGGCGGGCTCCCTCTACATGAACTACATGGGGTTCATCGATCCCGACGTGGTGTTTTCCCTCCACGACATTTCCATCATGGCGATCCTTGTGGGCATCGTCGGGGGCGTCGGGACGGTCTACGGACCGATGGTGGGCGCTTTCGTCATGGTGACGGTCCAGGAGCTGTTCCGTTCCGGATTCTTCGGCCTCTTCGCGTTCCTGGGGAGGGCGACCGGCTCCAGCGCGGTGGAGGCGGTCGCGAAGACGATCACCGGCGCGCACGTCCTGGGATTCGGCATCCTCGTGGTCGTGGTGATCCTCGTGCTGCCCAACGGGATCGTGGGAGATTGGCCGAAAATCCGGAACGCCTTTTCCCGGACCAAGACGGCTACCTGAAGGAGAGGCGCGTGGCATTCTTCCGGGTCGAGAATCTCGTCAAGTACTTCGGCGGCCTCGCGGCCGTCAACGGGGTCTCCTTCCATGTGGAGAAGGGGGAAATCCTCGGCCTCATCGGGCCCAACGGATCCGGCAAGACCACCACGTTCAACATGATCAGCGCGTATTACCGTCCCACCTCCGGGCGGGTGATCTTCAAGGGACAGGAGATCCACCGGCTGCCGACCCACAAGATTTGCAGGCTGGGGATCGGCAGGACCTTCCAGGTGGTGAAGCCCCTCGGGCGGATGAGCGTCCTGGACAACGTCATCGCCGCGGCCTACTCGAGGGTCAATTCCCACGCGGAAGCGCAGGCCCTCGCCCTGGAGACGATCCGGTTCTGCGGCATGACGCCGGTAAAGGACCAGTTGGCCAAGTCCCTGCCGATCGCGGGGAGAAAACGGCTGGAGATCGCCCGGGCGATGGCGACCAAGCCGGAACTTCTCCTGCTCGACGAGACGGCGGCAGGCCTGAACCCGACGGAGCTCACCGCGGCGATCGATTTGATCCGGAAGATCCGGGACAACGGCACCACGATCATCATCATCGAGCACATCATGCACGTGATCATGACGATCTCCGACCGGATCCACGCGATCAACTTCGGCCAGACCATCGCCGAGGGGACCCCTCAGGAGGTTGCGCAGGACAAGGCGGTGATCGAGGCGTACCTGGGGACGGATTATGCTTAAAGTCGACGGCATCGACGTCTATTACGGCGATCTCCAGGTGCTTTGGGGGGTGTCCTTCGAGGTGCACGAAAAGGAAATCGTCGTCCTCGTGGGAGCCAACGGCGCCGGAAAGTCCACGACGCTCAAGGCCATATCCGGCCTTCTCCGGCCTGCCAGCGGAACCATCCAATTCGGCGGCATCCGGCTGGACCAGGCGCCGGCCGACCACATCATCGGCTACGGGGTGGTGCACGTCCCGGAGGCACGCCGGCTCTTCCGGGAGATGTCCGTCGAAGAGAACCTCATCATGGGGTCCCTCTCCCCCGCGGCGAAAGGGAAGCGCAAGGAGACGCTGGAGTGGGTGTACGGCCTGTTCCCGCGGCTCCGGGAGCGGCGCAAGCAGGCCGCCGGCACGCTTTCCGGGGGGGAGCAGCAGATGTGCGCGATCGGGAGGGGGCTCATGGCCCTTCCCAAGCTGCTCATGTTCGACGAGCCGTCCCTGGGTTTGGCGCCGATCCTCGTCCAGGACGTCTTCGAAATCGTCAAGCGCATCAACGGGGAGGGGGTGACGGTCCTCCTGGTGGAGCAGAACGTGCGGCAGACGCTGGCGATGTGCGACCGGGCCTATGTCCTGGAGAACGGGCGCGTCGTCCTGCACGGAACCGGGAAAGAGCTGATGGCCGACAACCACGTCAAGGAAGCTTACCTGGGTCTCTAAGAGGCCCCTTCCCTCCAGTCCCCGTTCCGGGCGTTACGCGAAGCAGATGCAGTAGCCGTTGTCCATCCCGGAAGCGGAGAGGTCCTTCGTCTTGCGCACTCCTGCGCACGAGATCCGGGTGCGCGCCATGGAGGAATAGATCCTCGGGAGCGGCGACGCCTTCGACGGGTCCCCCGGCGGGACGCCCTTCGTGGCCACGTGCAGGATCGCCTTCTCCGTCAATGCCTCGTAGGCGGGGTAGAACGGGTGCTCCTTCGAGATGTCCCCCCGCGGGTTCCGCATGTGGTACCAGCAGCCGCCGCCGTGGAAGTAGCGAAGGTCTTCCACCTTGCCCCCCCCGGGGAGAACGGTGAAGGAGCGGATCCGCTGGACGGCGACGCCTTCCCGCCACAGCCGCCCGATCTCCCCCGGGAGGTAGTTCCCCCGCTCGTCCAGCAGGCCCCCCAGGTTGAACGCGTCGTCGTGCATCGTCGTGGCGCACGGGTGCAGCATCCCGTCCGCGTTGATCCCGAGGATGGTGTAGCCCGCGCCGCACATGTCCTTGCGGGGGCCGTTGGAAGCGATCGCCTCGAAGATCTTGTCGTTGGTGATCCGGATCCCGGTGCGCACGCCGTCCGCCCTGGCGCGCCGCAACGCCTCCTTGCAGCCGGTGACGACGTCGATCAGGTCGGCGCAGGAAAGGCGGGCCGTACGGCCTTCCCTCGCGTTTCCCGCGTCCAGGACATAGATGATGTGGTGGTAATCCACTCCTCGGCCGCCCTCCCGGATGCCGGCCAGCAGCCGGGTCAGTTCGGGAACGCGGGAAGCCGTCTGCGGGGTGGGGGTCGAACTGACGCCGACCCGAACCCCGGCGCGGAGAAGGTGGCCGATTCCCCTCATGGCGAGCGCGAACGATCCTTTCGCCCTCAGGAGGGCGTTCGTCTCCTCGTCGGGTCCTTCCAGGCTGATCTGGACCACGAGCCGCTCCCGGTGCGCCGCCAGCCGCGCGGCGTGGTCGGCCGTGATCAGCGTCCCGTTGGTGAACAGGATCGCCTTGGAGCGCGCGGTGGCCCCCGCGATCAGCTCGAGCAGGTCGCCGCGCAGGAAGGGCTCCCCCCCGGTCAGGTAGAACACTTCGGCGCCGAGCGCCCGGCATTCGTCGATCATCGCAAGGAGCGACTCTTTCCGGACGCGCCTGCGGTCGTTGGCCACGCGCTCGTACGTGTAGCAGTGGCGGCATGCCTGGTTGCACTCGTAATTGGTGACGATCCAGACCTCGTGGAGCTTCTCCAGGCGGAGAAGGCGGGAGCGCTCCACGTGTTCGCAGGGGATCGCCCCGGTGGAGAGAAATTCCTTCCGCGCCAGCTCCGCGAGGAATTTCCGCAGCGGCTTTTCCGTTTCCTCGACCGGCAGCGCGAGTCGCGCCGAGGCTTCGCGCACGGTTTCGGGAAGCGTCTTTCCCGGCAGCGACCGCAGGAGGTCGATCCCCGCCCGGTTCAGGCAGACCCAGTTGGCGCGCGCGGGGTCGATGGCCACGAACGTCTCCTCCTTCTCGCGGACGATGAACTCCGGAACGTGGAAGCGGGCGGCGGGATCGAAGGGAAACGCCATGGCGGCCGTTCAGTCCTCGTCCAGGGTCTGGAGGGCCTGCACCCCGTGAACCAGGGAGGCCCCGCCCCGGGTCACCGCGGCGACGTGAAGGGCTTCCGCCATCTCTTCCCGGGTGGCGCCGGCGGCGGAGGCCCCCTTCGTGTGGACATCGATGCAGTACGGGCACTGGATGGCGTGGGCCACCGCGAACGCGATCAGTTCCTTGGCCTTTGCGCTCAGCGCCCCCTCCGCGAAGGCGGCCGCGGACCAGGCGTTGTAGGCCTCGAACGCATCCGGGGCATACGACTTGAGATCGGGAAAAGCGTTGAGGTCCGCGGTGGTGTAAAAGGGACGGCTCATCGGGGGATGCCTCCTCGACATAGGGATCGATAGGGAGCGGCTGTTAGCAGTGTAGCACGCGGAGGGGCGACCGGAATTCTTGACATCCTTCGTACGCCCCAATAACGTGCTAGGAAGAAGCCGATGCGGACAGGAGCGGGGCCATGAAGATCGAACTCGTCGTCGGTGACGTCCTTCGGCAGAAGGCCGACATGATCGTGGTGCACCATTTCGAAGGGGAGAAGACCGCCGGCGGGGCCGCGGGGCAGGTCGACGCCGCGATCGGCGGCGCGCTGGCCGCCGCGATGCGGGACGGGGATTTCCACGGCAAGTGGGGGGAGACCCTGCTGCTGCGTCCCGGCAAGGGGATCGCCTCCCCCCGTGTCCTGGTGGCGGGTCTCGGGAAAAGGGGGAAGTTCACGGCGGACCTCCTGCGGCAGTCCGTCCTTCCGGTGATGCAGGTGGCCCGGAAGCTCAAGCTGAAGTCGATCGCGTCGGCGATTCCGGTCGCGGAGGGCATCGAACCCCGGACGGCTGCGCGGTTCGCCGCGCTGGGGGCAACCCTCTCCGGCTACGAATACGACCGCTACAAGTCCGAGAAGGCGAGCCGCGTGGAGCGGTTCCAGTGGGTCGAGCCCCGCCGTTCCCTGGCCGGCCCGTTGAAGGCGGGCCTCGACGAAGGCGCCGCGATCGGGGAGGCGATCAACTGGGGACGGGACCTCGTCGCGTGCCCCCCGGCGGACCTGCGTCCCGAAGGCCTGGCGCGCGCGGCCAGGGCGCTCCCGAAGGGCCTCGGGGCCGCGGCGGCCGGGAAGATCCGCGTCCGGGTGTACGGGAGGAAAGAAATCGAGGCGTGGAAGATGGGGGGGATCCTTGCCGTCGGCAAGGGGAGCGAGGCGCCCCCGCGGCTGATCGTTGCCGAGTATCGCGGCGGGCGCCCCGGAGGGGCGTGGACGGCGCTCATCGGCAAGGGGGTGACCTTCGACACCGGCGGGATCTCGCTCAAGAAGTGGGAAGGAATGGACAAGATGAAATACGACATGGCGGGCGGCGCCGGCATGCTGGCGACGATCCGTGCCGCGGCGGCGCTGGGCATCCGGAAAAACGTCGTCGCGGTCGTCCCCGCCGTCGAGAATATGCCGTCCGGCACCGCCTTTCGTCCCGGGGACGTGATCCGCATGATGTCCGGGAAAACGGTCGAGGTGCTTTCCACCGACGCCGAGGGGCGGCTCATCCTGGCGGACGCCATCGCCTTCGCGGCGAAGCGCTATCGCCCGGTCGCGATGGTCGACGCCGCCACGCTGACCGGTGCGTGCGTCGTTGCGCTGGGCAGCGTGACGATGGGGATGATGGGGAACGACGAACGGCTCCTCTCGAGGATGCGAGAGGCTTCTGCGTCGTCCGGGGAGAAGGCATGGGAGCTCCCGCTGCACGAAGAGTATCTCGAGCAGATCAAGAGCGACATCGGGGATCTCAAGAATATCGGCGGGCCGGAGGCGGGAACGATCACCGCCGGGTATTTCCTGAAGGAGTTCGCCGGCGATACGCCCTGGGTGCACCTGGACATCGCGGGCGTGGCCTGGAGGGAGAAGGAGCGGATGGGATACGCCCCGGGACCCACGGGGGTTCCGGTCCGGCTGCTGACGCAGTATCTTTCGCGGGAGGGGTAGGGTTCATCCCCCGTTCCCCCCTGGAGGCTACGATGGCGGAACCGCCGCCGCTTTCCCCTAAGAACGGGCAGTTCACCAGCTGTCCTTACTGCACCATCCAGATTCCGGCCGACGCAAAGGTTTGCCCGTATTGTCAGCAGGTGCTGAACTTCCCCAGGAAGATCGTCCCCCCCGACGAAGCGCCGGTGGAGTCCGATTTCGTGAAGCATTTCAAATCGAACCGGCGGTTATCGCCCCTCCTCGACCTGTGGACCCGGTACGGGAAATGGATCAAGGTCGCCGGGCCCGTGCTCGCGGCGGTGATCCTCCTCACGATCGTCTATGGGGTGTGGGCGGGAGTCAAGGTCCGCATCGTGCCGAACGCATCGCTCCCCTTGAAAGTGACGGACGAGAGGAAAGGTCAGGTGGCGCTTTTCCGGGTGCTCGTGACGAACGAGGGGGAGGATGTCCCCGACCTGTCCTTGAGATCGATCGCCGTCGTGGCGGAGTTCTCCTACCGGGACGGGACGAGAGCGAAAAAGACGATGTTCCCGAAGTCCGAATTGCGCGGGGAGGGATCGCTCCTGAACGGGGAAACGGGCAGCGTCGATATCGAGGTTCCCGCGACGGGGCTGAGGGAGGCGGTCTTTCGGAGCGAGGTCGTGGACCTGGAAACGGGAAGGAGGCTCATCCCTCCCGGTGCCGGCCCGGGGAGGTCCGCGCCGCGCCGCAGATGATCTACGGCATGCCGCCCCGGAGCCATTTCCGCGTGCGGGCGCAGCGAGGGTGCGCGTGCGCGCGCATCCACCCGCGCAGCGCCCCCAGGTCCTCCGCCGTGTCCACGTCGGCCTCCACGGGCAGGAGGGCGTACGTCATCCCCGCGCGGCGGCATCGGGACAGGATCGTCTGCAGGACGGCGCGTGTGCTCCACGGGATTCCCGGGAAAAGGGAGGGGGCGGCCGCATTCAGGCCGGCGAGGTAGAAACCGCCGTCCGCGGCGGGCCCGAAGACCGCGTCGGCGCGGTCGGAAAGCTCCCGGAACGCGGACCGGATCCTTTGCGCCGACAGCGCGGGACAATCCGCCCCGATGACCACCACGCATCGCGCCCCGGCGGCGAACGCCTCGTTCATCGCTCCCGACATCCGTTCACCGAGATCGTGTCCCTCCTGCCCCCGCAGTTGATATCGGGAGAACGGATATGACAGGAAATGGGACCTCCCTTCCGGCGGCAGGCAGAACAGGTAGCGACGGACCCCGTCGACGGCCGCGGCCTCCCCGGCGACGTCCGCGAGGAGACAGGAGTAGAACTCCGCTGCCCTGCGGGCGCCGAGGAAGGGGCGCATCCGCGTCTTCACCAGGCCCGGCAGCGGGGCTTTCGCCATCAGGATCAGTGCGTCTTCGCTGCGCATCCCTCTCACCGGAAGCGTCGTTCCCGTCCCGCGTCCATTCTACCCGCGGCGGCGTCCGATGGCCAAGGCAAGACGGCCGCGGCATTGCCTTGAGGCGATTGCCCTAGTAGAATGCATTTTTCACTTTTCCCCGAAGAGGAACGCCATGAAGGTAAAAGCGAGCACGACGTTAAGCATCGGGCTTCCCAAGGGGAGCCTGCAGGAGTCCACCCTCTCCCTGTTCCGCAAGGCGGGATTCGCCATCACGGTGGGGTCCCGCAGCTACATCCCCTCGATCGACGACGAGGAGCTTTCGGGGCTGTTGATCCGCGCCCAGGAGATGGCGCGCTACGTCCAGGACGGGATCCTGGACCTGGGGCTGACCGGCCGGGATTGGGTCCTCGAGCAGAACGCGAAGGTGAAGGAAGTGTGCACCCTCCAGTACGCCAAGGGCGGGCTTCGGCCGGTCCGATGGGTGGTGGCCGTCCCCAACGATTCGCCGATCCGGCGCATCGAAGACCTGCGGGGCAAGCGCGTGGCCACCGAGCTGGTGCAGTTCACGCGGCGGTTCCTGAAGGAGCGGGAAATCGACGCCCTGGTCGAGTTCTCCTGGGGAGCCACGGAGGTCAAGGCGCCGCGGCTGGCGGACGCGATCGTGGAGCTGACCGAAACCGGGAGCTCGCTGCGGGCGAACAACCTTCGGATCGTCGAGACGATCCTGGAGTCGACGACCGTCCTGATCGCCAACCGCGACGCATGGAAGGACCCGTGGAAACGCCAGAAGATCGAAAACATCGCGATGCTTCTCATGGGCGCCCTCCGGGCCCAGGAGAAGGTGGGGCTGAAGATGAACGTCGCCCGGGCCGATCTCGACCGGGTGCTGAAGGTGCTTCCCGCGTTGCAGAATCCGACGATCTCGTCCCTGAGCGAAGCGGGGTGGTTCAGCCTCGAGGTGATCGTCGACGAAAAGACCGTCCGGGAACTTCTGCCCGTGCTCAAGAAGACCGGCGCGGCGGGGATCGTCGAGTACCCCCTGAACAAGGTGATCCCGTAGCCCGGCCGGGGCCCCTGGAAATCGCCCTCGCTTCGGCGCTTAACGCGCACGGGAGGGCGCCCCTGTCCTCGGACCCCATCGAGTTCGCCCATCGCTACCGGTCCCGGGAAGACATCGAGGCGGCGGCTTTCGTCGCCGCGTCGTTCGCATTCGGCAACGTCGCCCAGATCCGCAGGTTTCTCGAGCGGCTGTTCGCGCAGCTCTCCCCCTCGCCGCACGATGCCCTCGCGGGGCCTGTCCCGGCGCCGCGGGAACGCTTCGTGGGGATGCGCCACCGGTTCATCTCCGACCGGGGGCTGATCCGGTTCCTCGGCTGCCTGCGCTCCGCCTACCTCGCGCACGGGAGCCTGGAAGCCCTATACCGGCGGGGTGTGGGGGATCCCCGGGCCGGAACGCGCGAGGAGCTTGCCCGATTCCTCCAGGAATTCCGTTCGATGTGGGGCCCCGGGCTTGCCCGCCAGAGGGATTTCCTCTTTCCCGACCCGCGGAAGGGGTCCGCCTGCAAGCGCCATAACCTCTTCCTGCGCTGGATGGTCCGCGGCAAGGACGGGGTGGACCTCGGGATCTGGACCGTCCTCTCCCCGCGTGACCTGGTCGTTCCCCTGGACACCCACATGGTGCGGATGGGCCGGCTGCTGGGGCTGACCCGGCTGCGTTCGCCCTCCTTCCGGATGGCGGAGGAAATCACAGGCGCGTTCCGCTCCGTCTGCCCCGAGGACCCGGTGAAATTCGATTACGCGCTGACA
>JBLNFH010000366.1:0-5153 GCA_050263475.1 Deltaproteobacteria bacterium | reverse complement strand
TTCGATGTCGCCGACTGAGTCCGTCTATCCCCTGCTCTTCGTCTCCGGTCTGCTGGGCGGCTTCGGCCACTGCGCCGGCATGTGCGGCCCCATCGTGGGGGCATTCTCGCTCTGCCTGGGAGAAAGGCGCCAGTTCCCGCCCCATCTCCTGTACCACCTCGGGAGGGTCACGACCTACGGCGTGATCGGCGGGGCCGCAGGACTTGCCGGGTCCTTCCTGGGCATCGAGGCGGGGCTTGGCCGCTTCCAGAAAGGCGTCGCGATCGGCGCGGGAATGCTCGTGATCCTGGCCGGCCTCGCGCTCGGGGGATGGCTTCCGCGGCTGCACCCCTCTTCCGGGGGGTACGTCGCCACCGGTCTGTCGGCCCGCATCGCGCGCCTCGCGCGGGAATCGGGCGGCCCCGGGGTCTTCTACCCGCTGGGGCTGATCCTGGGATTCCTTCCCTGCGGGCTGGTCTACGCCGCCCTGCTGACGGCGGCACGGGCGGGGATGGAGGCGGAGGGGCCCGCATCGGGATTCCTGCGCGGCTTCCTGGCGATGGCCCTCTTCGGCGCCGGCACGATCCCCTCGCTTCTCCTGGTGGGGAAGGCGATCGGTTTCCTGGGCCTCCGGATGCGGAAGCACCTCTACCGCGCATCGGCGGCGATGGTCGTTTTCGCCGGAGCCGTATTCCTGGTCCGCGCCCTCACCGGTTGAGGGGGATTCCGCATGCCGTCCTGCGCCCACTGCCTCCTGGACATCCCCCCCGAATCCGCCCTGCGCGACGAGGACGGAGGGAGGGAGATCCTTTTCTGCTGCGCGGGGTGCCGGGGGATCTACCGGCTCCTCCACGGCGAGGGTCTCGAGGAGTTCTATCGCAGGAGGACCGGATGGGTCCCGGGCCCGCCGGAAGCCGGGTCCGCGCCGGACCTGGAAGCCCTGGCCGATTCCGTGATCGCGGCGGGAGGGGAGAACGAAGCGATCCTCGCCGTCTCGGGGATCCGGTGCGTATCCTGCGCCTGGCTGATCGAACGGTACCTGGGCGGGAGAAACGGGGTCTCTTTCGCGAGGGTGAATTTCGCCACCGGCAGGTTGAACATCCGGTGGGACCCGGCTGCGGCCGGAATCCGGGAGATCGCGGGCTGGATCCGGCAACTGGGGTACACCCCCTATCCCGGTAAATCCTGCGGCCCGGAGGAGACCCGGGGACGGGAGAAACGCGACCTCCTGATCCGCTTCGGTACCGCCGCCTTTCTCTCGATGCAGGTCATGACGTTCACCGCCGGGCTCTACGCCGGGTATTTCCAGGGCATCGAGGCGAATTACACGAAGGCGTTCAAGGTCCTCGCCTTCGCGCTCACTACCCCGGTGATCTTCTACGCCGGTTTCCCGTTCCTGCGGAACGCCCTTTCCGGCATCCGGAACCGCGTCATCGGAATGGATGCGCTGGTCTTTCTGGGCTCCTTTTCCGCCTACGTCTTCAGCACGGCCATGCTCCTGACCGGAGGGGAAGTCTATTTCGACACGGCGGGGATGATCATCACGTTGATCCTGCTCGGCAGGTATCTCGAGGCGGCCGCCAGGAGCAGGGCATCCGAATCGCTCACGCGGCTGATCCGGCTGCTCCCCCGCGATGCCAGGCGCCGGATCGCGGAAGGCGGAGGCCTTCCGCCCCGTGTGGAGACGGTCCCCGCGTCGCGCCTCGAGCGGGGCGATGTCGTCGAAGTGATCCCCGGCGGGAAAATCCCGGCCGACGGGCGCGTCGTGGAGGGGATGTCGGAAGCCGACGAATCCCTGCTCACCGGGGAATCCGCCCCCGTGCCCAAACCAGCGGGAAGCACGGTGTACGCCGGAACGATCAACACGTGGGGTCTGCTGGTCGTTGAGGTGGCAAAGACAGGCGGGGAAACCGCCCTTTCCACCATCATCCATGCGGTCGAGGAGGCACAGGCGCGGAAGGCGCCCATCCAGAACCTTGCCGACCGTGTGGTTGGGAAATTCGTCCCCGCCGTTTTGCTGATCGCGCTTGCCGCACTGGCGTTCCGGCTCCTTTCGGGTGATGCCCCCGTCCCCGCCATCCTCGCATCGGTCTCCGTGCTGGTCGTCGCCTGCCCGTGCGCCCTGGGGCTTGCGACCCCGCTTGCCGTCTTCGTGGGCACATCCGCGGCCCGGGAGATCGGGATCCTGGTCAAGGGCGGCGATATCCTCGAGGCCGGCGCATCGATCAACGAGGTGTTCCTCGACAAGACCGGCACGCTTACCGCAGGCAGTCCCCGGCTGTCCGACGTCATCGGTTTCGGGGTGGAGGCGCCGGAGGTCCTGCGGCTGGGAGCCTCGCTGGAAGCGTACTCGGAGCATCCCCTCGCAGCGGCCATCCGGAACGGCGCGGAAGGTATGGACATTCCGCGGGTCGAAAAGTTCCATGCGCATCCCGGTCTGGGCGTGGAGGGGGCCGTCGAGGGGAAGTGGCACGGCCTCGGCCGGCCGGAATTCCTCTCCCTGCGCGGCATACCCGTCACGGAGGCCCAGCGGGAAACGCTCCGCGAACTGGCGGATGGGGGAAAGACGGCGATGCTCCTCGCCGACGGGAAGCGGGTCAAGGGCATCCTGGCCGCGGTAGACCTCCTTCGCGCAGAGGCGCCCGAGGCCGTACGGCGGCTCAGGATGAACGGTTACGGCGTGCGGCTCGTGACCGGCGACAGCGCCCCGGTGGCGGCACGGATCGGAAAGGAAGCCGGGATCGAAGCGGTATTCTCCCGGGTGACACCCGAGGAAAAGGCGGACCTGATCCGCAGCGCCCGAAAGAAGGGAGGCCGGGTGCTGATGATCGGCGACGGGGTGAACGACGCTCCCGCTCTGGTCGAAGCCGATGTCGGAATGGCGATAGGCAGGGGAACCGACATCGCGATCGAGAGCGCGAACGTGGTGCTGACCGGGGGCGACCTCTCCCTCGTTCAACGGTTCCTGTCCCTCAGCCGGAAAACGATGCGGGTCATCCGCCAGAACCTCGCGTGGGCATTTTCCTACAACCTGATCGCCATTCCGCTCGCCGTTTCGGGCCATCTGCATCCGATTCTTGCGGCGGGATTCATGTCGGCAAGCTCCCTCGTCGTCGTCTGGAATTCCTTGAGGCTGAAAAATATGGGACCGGGGTGAGACGCTTCCATGTGGACGATCTTCCTCCTCATTTTCATATCGATGGTCCTTGGGGCCGGCGCCTGGCTGCTGTTCCTCTGGGCGGTCCGCAGCGATCAGTTCGAAGACGTGGAAGGAGCGAAGCACCGGATGCTGGACGACGACAAGGACAAGGACCAGGCCCCGGAATAAGGACACCCCGCATTGCGGTATTCCGTATCATTTCAACTGAATGGTTTTCCGGTTTCATGCATCTTATGTGACGGCCGATCCAGCAGGAGGAAGGGAGGGGGACGCATGGGACAGGTAGTGCACACTTCACGCATCGTCATCACAAGGGAAAGAGGACCGACTCGGAAAGCGTTTATCGAGGGGTTCGCGGAACCGGTCTACTATGGGGTCCACGGCGGAATCAAGCGCTTCTACAAGGTGGAGCCCGAAAAGGAGCATGCCGCCACGCTGGATCATATCGTCGGGGCGGTGGGCGGCTGAATGATGGGGACACTGGCCACGGTGCTGGCCGGAAAAAAGATCCCCACCCTCGGCGACCGTTTCAGGGCGGATGTCGAAGGGGACATCGAGGATGTGGACGGCGTAATGCGCATCACGAAAATCCGCGTGAAATACACCCTCAAAGTCCCCGCCGGCAAAACCGGCGAGGCCCGCGAGGCGCTTGCGTCCTACATCGAGAAATGCCCGGGCGCGATGAGCGTCAGGGGAGCCATCGACATCAGCGACAGCGCGGAGATCACGGAAGTGGCCGAGGGATAGGGGAGGTGCCGTCCATGAAAGCCGCCGTCTGCCAGGCCTTCGGGAAACCGCTGGTCCTCACGGAAGTTCCTGTTCCTTCCCCGTCCCCCCGCGATGTGCTGATCCGGGTGAGCGGCTGCGGAGTCTGCCACAGCGATCTCCACCTGATCGACGGGGACTGGAAGGACTGGGGAACGCCCCTTCCCATCGTGCCGGGGCACGAGGTCACCGGGATCGTGGAGAAGACGGGAGGCGAAGTGAAAAGCCTCACCCCCGGGGACCGGGTGGGCGTCCCGTGGATGCAGTTCGCATGCGGGGAGTGCGCCCCCTGCAAGGCCGGAGCGGAGATGCTCTGCGCCGCGCAGAAAAGCACCGGAATCACGGTGAACGGCGGATACGCCCAGTTCGTCACGGCGCCCGCCGCGTTCGCCCACAAGATCCCGGATGCCCTCGACCTGGTGGATGCCGCACCCCTCCTGTGCGCGGGGATCACGGTCTTCGCGCCGCTGCGCAGGGAGGGGAACCTGGCGGGAAAGACGGTCGCCGTGGCGGGGATCGGCGGCCTGGGTCACCTGGGCCTCCGCATGGCCTCCGCCATGGGGGCCCATGTCGTGGCCATCCTCCGGGGGGAAGAAAAAGCCGTCCTCGCGCGGCAGATGGGGGCTTCCGAGATCATCGATTCGGAGAAGGAAAAGATCGGGAAGCGGCTGAGCGCGATGGGGGGGGCGGACCTGATCCTGTTGACCGGTATTTCCGCGCGGCTCTTCGAGCAGTGCATTCCGGGGATCGGCCCCAACGGGACTCTCGTGGTGCTGGCCGCGATCGCCGAGAAGGCGTCCGTGCTCCCCGCAGGCCTCATCGCGGGCCAGAAGGCGATCCGCGGCTCCGTGATCGGCACCCGGGACGATATGGACGCGATGCTTCGCTTCGCTGCAGACCACGGGATCTCTCCGCTCGTTGAGCGGCATCCCCTGGAAAATGTCAACGAAGTCCTGGAAAGGCTGCGAAAGGGAAAGATCCGGCTGCGCGCGGTACTGACCCCCTGAGAAGGAAAAGGCCGGCATTGCGCCGGCCTTTTTGCCATGGGGAGGCGTTTGCCTCCCGGTGCAGACTTCCCGGATCAGGCGGACGCCTTCATCTGGTGGAAGGACTTGATCTGCTCCGGGGTGAATTTGTCCACCTTGACGCAGCGCGCCTTGCCGCGCAGGAAGGTCGGAACGGTCTCCTTCGCTTCGGACTCGCTCCCCGCCTCGACGATGACGTACCCGGTGTGGTCGCCGGACATGCA
>JBLNFH010000365.1:0-8181 GCA_050263475.1 Deltaproteobacteria bacterium | reverse complement strand
GATCACCTGGTGCTCTACGGCCGGGCCACCGGCTGGACCCTGCTCGCGATCTCGGAAGGGATCGTCGCGTTCCACGACGCCGCACCCTATCTGGGGATGGACAACATCGATCTCACCCGGGCCGTCGAAAAAGACTTCCACTGCACCGAGCGCAAGGACATGGCCATGGCCCGCATCGGCCGGGCCGGCGAGAACCTGGTCCTGTGCTCCGGCATCATGGGGGGGCCCAAGGCCATCTACGCGCGGGGTGGCACCGGCGCCAAGATGGGCTCGCTGAAACTCAAGGCGGTCGTGATCCTGGGGCGCTGCGGCCGGCCCGATCTCTCCGCGGCCTTCAAGGAGAACAACCGGGATATCGCACGGAAGATCCTGTCCACCAGCGTGGTCAAGTACGCCCTGAAAACGGTGGGGACCCCGTTCCTCTACAAGCCCAGCCGCATCCTGGGAGCGATGGGGGCGTTGAACAACCAGGAGACCCGCTGGGTCGAAGCCCTGGATGCCGACAATTTCGACGTCTACCGCCCCGGCATGGACGGCTGCCTGAAATGCCCCGTCCGCTGCCGTCCCTTGAACGACATGACCCCCGAGGGGAAGGGGGGATGGGGCGCACGGGCGCTTACGGGGGTGACCGGCAATGCGGGCTACGACGAACGGCAGGCGGAGATCGAGCACCGGAAGGAGAAAAATTACAGGGGCATCCGGGGAGACGGCTCCTACGATCGCTACGACAAGGGGGACGGTCCCGACTACGTCACCCTGGGGAAGATGGGCCCGATGATCGGCATCCGGGAGCCCGAGCAGGTGCTTCGCCTGAACAACATCGTGAACGACCTCGGGCTGGACTCCGCCAGCGCGGGCAGCGCCATCGCCTGGGCGATGGAGCTCTACCAGCGGGGCATCCTCACGGCGGAGGATACGGGGGGTCTCGAGCTGACCTGGGGAAACTACGACGTGATCGAGAAGCTCCTCTTCCTGACGGCCAGGAGGGAAGGCTTCGGCGACGTCATCGCCGATTCGAACCGGGCCGTGGAGCGGGGGAGATACCCGGAGGAGGCGCTCCGATACCGGATGACCGTCAAGGGGCTGTTCCAGTCCGATCCCCACGACGCGCGGATCCTCAAGGGGTTCGCACTGGGGCTTGCCGTGTCGACCCGGGGCATGGACCACCTTCGGAACCGGCCCACCCTGGAGATCAACGCGAAGATCAACGACGACCGGGAATTCAAGACGGCCCTCTACGGGGGAACCGTGGCGCCGGAGCCCCAGGGGTACGAGGGGAAGGAGCATGCCGTCCGGGCGTGCGAAAACCTCTTCGCCGTCGGCGACGCCGTGGGCATGTGCCGCTTCGGCACCAAGCTGTTCAACTCCCCCTCCACGGCCGGCTACGAGGATTTCGCCCGGCAGATCAAGGAGCTGACCGGGGAGGAATTCACCCCGGAACAACTGGACGAGATCGGGCGCAACATCACGGGAATCGAGCGGCTCCTCAATGCCCGGCTGGGCCTCACCGAGAAGGACGACACGCTGCCGGACCGCTGGTTCGACGAGGAGATCAAGGCGGGGCCCTTCGCCGGGGAGAAGATCGACAGGGACCGGTTCGAGGCGCTGAAAAACCGCTTCTACCGCATCCTGGGGCTGAACGGCGCCGGGGTGCCGTCCCTCTCGTGGCACCGCCGCCTCGCCGGGACGGTGACCGGGTTCGCCGTCGAGGTCGCCCTGCCCGATGGCATCCCGGGGGCCCCGGAAGGCGCCGTCGTCGTCGACGAGCCGGTTTCCAACGTGGCGGAGCTCCGGGCCGCGCTTTCCCGGCGTCTTCCCCATGCGGTCCGGAAACTCGAGGACCGCTCCCTGGTCGTCTCGGTCAACGGCAGCATGATCCTCGCCAACGAAAAGGACGCCCCCGTCCGGAACGGGGACCGCATCGCCGTCCTGCGCATCCTTTCGGGGGGGTAGGGGTTTCCCGGCCTACCGGAAGGCGGAGATCCCGGTGACTTTCTCGCCGATGATCAGCGTGTGCATGTCGTGGGTCCCCTCGTAGGTGTAGACCGACTCCAGGTTGTTCGCGTGGCGCATGATCGGGTACTCGCCCATGATGCCGTTGGCCCCCAGCATGGTGCGGGCGGTGCGCGCGATTTCCAGCGCGATGTTCACGTTGTTCATCTTGGCCATGGAAACCTGGTCGAAGGTGTAGGTTCCCTGGTCCTTGAGGCGGCCCAGGTGCAGGGCGAGCAGCTGCCCCTTGGTGATCTCGGTGACCATCTCCGCGAGCTTCCGCTGCTGCAGCTGGAAGGAGGCGATCGGCTTGTCGAACTGGACGCGGTTCAGGGCGTATTCTAGGGCGGTCTGGTAGCAGGCGTCGGCGGCGCCCAGCGCCCCCCAGGCGATGCCGTAGCGGGCCTGGGTCAGGCAGCTTAAGGGGCCCTTGAGCCCCCGGACGTCCGGAAGCAGGCTCGCTTCCTCGTCGACGAGTACGTCCTCGAAGATCAGCTCGGAGGTCACGGAGGCGCGAAGGCTCCACTTGCCCTTCATCTGGGGGGCGGTGAAGCCCGGGGTGCCCTTCTCCACGAGGAAGCCGCGGATGCCGTCCGCGGTCTTCGCCCAGACCACCGCGACGTCGGCGATGCTCCCGTTGGTGATCCACATCTTGGAGCCGTTGATGCGCCACTTGCCGCCGGCCTCGCGGACCGCCTGGGTCCGCATCCCGCCCGGGTTGGAGCCGAAATCGGGCTCGGTCAGGCCGAAACAGCCGATCGCCTTCCCGGCGGCCATCCGGGGCAGCCAGCGGTCTTTCTGGGCATCGCTTCCGTAGGTGTAGATGGGGTACATGACCAGCGAGCCCTGGACGGAGGCGAAGCTGCGCAGGGCCGAGTCGCCGCGCTCCAGCTCGTACATCAGCAGGCCGTAGGCGACGTTGGACAGGCCCGCGCACCCGTACTTCTCCGGCAGGTTGGGGCCGTAGAACCCCAGGTCCCCCATCTGCGGGATCAGGTGGGCCGGGAAGGTCTCCGTCTGCGCGTGCTTGTCGATGATCGGCAGCACTTCCTCGTTGACGAATTTCCGGGCGGTGGACCGCACCAGTTTTTCCTCGGCGGTGAGGAGCGCCTGGAACCCCATGTAATCCGTCAGCTCCGTGGTCATGACCATGAATATCCCCCCTGGAATTTTCTAGGATGCGCTCGGAAGCCGGCCGAGCGCCTGCAGTTTCCCGTGCCGGAATGCCCCCCACAACGCCGCGCCGATGGCGCCGGCGAACAGGGAATCGGGATGGGACGCGACCCGGGTCCCCATCTTCTGGAGGTCCATGCCGTCCTGGATCGCCTGGACCAGGCCGGTATCGAGCGCCAGCCCGCCGGTCATCATCACCTCGCCCTGCCGGACGTCGATGGATTTTAGCAGCTTGATCAGGCGTTCCGCCATCGACTCGTGGATGCCGCGCAGGATGTCGCTCGGCGGGATCGAGCGGGAGACCATGTTGATGACGTCGGTCTCGGCGAGCACGGCGCAGATGCTGCTGACCTTTTCCGGGTGCTTCGATTGCTGCGAGAGCGTCCCGATCTCGTCCTGGGAGATCCCCAGGTAGCGGGAGATGTTCTCCAGGAACTGGCCGGAGCCGGACGCGCATTGGCTGGTCATGCGGTAGTTCAGGACCTTGCCCCGTTCATCGATGCTGATCGCCCGGCCGTTGAGGGCGCCGATGTCCAGCACGGCGCGGGCCTCCGGGTTCAGGTAGAGGGCGCCCCGCGCGTGGGTGGTCATGGTGTAGAAGTGCCCGGTGGCGCACGTGACGCTCTCCCCCTCGCCGGTGGTGGCGATGTAGTCGACCCGGCCCCGATCCAGGCCGGCCTTCTCCAGCACGGATGCCACGGACTCGTCGACGAGCTTGTAGGGGTCGCGCTGCCGGATGCGGGCGTCCCAGCGGGCCACCCACTCGCTGCGTTCTCCCTCCACGCGGAACAGGGCGGTCTTGATGACGCCGGATCCGACGTCGATGCCGATGGTGGTGGTCATCCCCGTATCTCCTCTCACGCGAGAACCGCCCGGTGGGCGAAGCACGCCCCGCCGAGCGCACCGGTGTAGATCGACTCGCCGCTGATGTTGATGGTGACGTCCCCGTAGTTCTCCCGGATCAGCTTGCGCAGTTCGTTCACCGCGGCCTCGTTCTTGGCGACCCCCCCGGTGAAGGTGAACTGGTCCGTGACCCCCCCGGAACGGGAGATGATCGACATGGCGCGCAGGATGATCGCGCGGTGCAGCCCGGCCAGGATGTCGGCGCGGGATTCGCCCAGCGCCAGGCGGTCCCGAAGCTCGGCTCCGGCGAACACGGTGCAGGTGGAGTTGATGCGCAGGGACCGCGTCGCCTTCATGGCCATGGGGCCCAGCTCGTGGAGGCCGATCTTCATCTCGTCCGCGATGTAGCCCAGGTAGCGTCCGCACCCGGCCGCGCAGCGGTCGTTCATCTGGAAATTCGTGACGATGCCGTTCTCGTCCACCTGGATCCCCTTGGTGTCCTGTCCGCCGATGTCGAGCACGGTGCGGGTCCCGGGGAACATCATGTGCGCCCCGAGGCCGTGGCAGAGGATCTCGGAACGGATGTGCTCCTTGGGGAAGGGGAGCCGCACCCGGCCGTAGCCGGTGCCGACCACGTAGGTCTCCTCGAGGCCGCACTCCAGCACCTTCGTCAGCGCCGCCCGGGCCTCGGCTTCGCCGATGCCGGCGCCCGCCACCTCCGATAGCGCGCGCGACAGGCCGTTCGAGAGCTGGCGGGCCACGGTCTCATCCGAGGACACCCTGCTCTCGATGTCGATGATCGACTTGTCGTAGATGTTCAGCATGGCGTCGAAGCCGACGCCGGATTCCCGGCTGACGGATTCCGCGAGGCTCATGAAACGCGATCCCGCGATGTCCCGGAAGAAATCGGACTTCCGGCCGGCGCCGGGGGCGTAGATTCCGGGCGCCTCCCCCTCGATCCTCCGGAACACGGCGGAAAGGGCCTGCCGCAGCGCGCCCTTGACGTCCCGGAAGCGGGGATGGTCCAGGTAGGCTTCGCAGGTTTCCTCCAGCTGGCGCAGCCCGGAGAGGAACTGCTCGAGCCGGAAATTGCGCTCCAGGACCTCCAGCAGGAGCTCGGCGCCCCCGCCCGACCCCAGCGCCTGGTGGAACAGCGTGAACCGTGCGCCGATCTTGGCTTCCTGCTTGGAGACCGCGGCGGCCACGTCGTAGTTGGAGCGGGAATTGGTGATGCCGCGCCCGAGGACCTGCTGGCTCTCGTCCAGGAGCACGGCCTTGGTGGTGGTCGACCCCAGGTCGATTCCGATGAACGTGCGCATGGGGCGTCTCCCTACATCGCGGAAGCGGCGGAGCCGCCGCTCCGGCGTTTCTGGTCGATCATCTGGAAATAGCTCTCCAGCCGGTTCTTGACGTTCGCCGCCGAGAAGTAGCGCGGGTCCACCAGGTCGGTCTCGATGAAGGCCCCCGGCTTGCCGGTGAGCCTCTCGATTTCGCGCATCATCACGAGCTGTCCGGCGGAGAAGCTGTTGCAGCTCTTGATGGAGTTGATGAGCAGGCCGTCGGCGCCGTACTCCCGGAGGTTGCGGGCGAGCATGTCGACCCGGGTCGGCAGACTGCGGTTGGTGTAGACCCCCAGGCAGTAGTCGGCCAGCGATTCCAGGGGGTGGTCCGGGTCGTGCCGGAAGCCGTCGTAGTCGTAGACGCCGCCGACCTTGGTGTAGGAGCTGGCGACGACGACGGCGCCCGCTTCGGAAAACATCTGCCAGAAGTCGCGGAACGAGGTCCAGTTCGGAGGCCCCTCGACCACGAGGCGGTACTTCTCCTCGGGCATGTCCCCGTCGGGGGTCTGCGCGCACAGCCCCCGCGCGATCCGGTCCTCGATCTCCTCCCGGAGGAGCTTGTAATACTCGATGGCTTCGTCGGTGCCGCGGAAGGCCGTGAAGATCGGCCCCATGTAGTACACGCCGCCGAAGTAGCAGTCGATCGGGGACGGCCGGCGCTTGGACTGCTCGAGCATCCAGACCAGGTCGTCCTCGGCGACGGCCGATTTGCGCAGGTAGCCGCGCAGCCGGTCGATGTCGAACCGGATCCCCGAGACCTTTTCCAGGGTCGGGATCACGTCTTCCTTCAGCTGCTTCACGATGTAGTCGCGCATGTTCCGGGTCGGCTTGCCGTCGGCCGCGTAGGGGACGTGCAGCATCACCGTGGGGCACCGGTACTGCTCGCGCAGCAGCTCGAACCACTTCATGAAGGTGAAGCAGCCGGTATAGCTCAAGAGCAGCAGGTCCGGATCGGGGAACGGCTTTCCGTTGGGGGCGATGTTTCCCTTGGCCATCATGCCGATGTCGGCCTTCACGTAGGTGCACACGTCCTCCGAGTGCCCCGACCGCTCGGCCTCCGTGATCATGTCGCCGGATTTCTTGCGCATCGCGTTCTGGATCGCGTTGATCTCCGGGAGGTTGTTGGCGATGTCGAAGCACAGGAGCAGCTCGTTCAGGTTCCCCGGAACGAACGTCGACGACACCTTGACCGTGCCGCTGGTGATCTTGTCGTAGTTGCGGCCGATCATCTCCTTCTGCTTGAGCTGCGAAAGGGACTTGACGACTTCCCGGTGGCTCATGAGGCGCTCCATAGCTTGATGGAATCGGCGAACGTGCCCGACTGTTCGCGGATCGGCTGCATCTGGCCGGAGTTCTCGGCGTACTTCAGGGTGATGTAGGGGATCTTGAGGGCTTCGAGCCGGCGGATCATCATCGGCTGGTCGAGCAGCGCCGGATCGCAGAAGCTCGGCGCGGCGAAGATGACGCCGTCGGCGCCCCGTCTGCGGATCGAATCGATCAGGTAGCTTCCCTTCTCCGCCATGTCGGGCTCATACTTGGCCGCGGTCTGGGCGGAGTGGCGCAGGAACGCCCGCGACAGGTTCTCGATGGGATCGCCGTCGACGGGCACCTCTTCCAGCAGCCAGCGGTGGACCAGCATGAAATCGTCGTCGACGATGTAGCACCCGGAGATCTCCAGGGACTTGATCAGGTTGAGGGGCGGCTGTTCGCAGAAGGCGCCGGTCAGCACCACCCGGCAGTTGTCGCGCATCGGCCGGTCCAGGGCCTCGGCGGCCGCCAGGTACTCCTGCATCAGCCGCGTATGCTCCTCCGGGGGGAGCACCATGCCCGCGCGCATCAGCAGGTAGACCTCGGCGGACGGGGCCTTCCAGGGGGTGGCGGCCCGGAAATCGTACACCCGGTTCACCCACCTGCGATTCTCGTTGTAGACCGCGATGGAGCGGCGGATCTCCTCGTCGGCGACGTTCCGGCCGGCGAGCCGCTCGAGCCCGCCCCGGAGCTCGCGCAGCTCGTTGGAGTAGAAAACGCCGCCGACGCCCTCCTCGAAGTTCTGCGGCGCGTCGAAGTAACGGACGTATTTGTCCTTGAACAGGATCTGCCAGATGCCGCTGAGGTTGCGGATGACGTCGCAGATGGAGGGAAACATCATGCCGTCGACGAAGTCGAGCCTGCCGGTGATGGCCAGCTCGATGGTCGAGCGGGGGATGCGGCAGATGTAGCTCTGGTAATAGGCATCGCCGTGGATCACCTCCATGTCGGCGCCGCCCCCCAGGATCCCGAGCGGCAGCATGCCGGCCGCGTGGAGGATCTCGCGCGGGACGTAGACCGGCATGTACCCGATCACCTTGCGCCCCGGGAGGGCGGCCTTCCATTCGCGCGCCTTCGAGAAATGGAGGTCCTCGAAGATTTCCTGGCAGAACGCGACGATTTCCTGGACGGACCCGGCGCCCACGGCCTACTTCCCGGCGCCCGGCATCAGGCTCTCGATCAGCTCCTCGGACCAGGCGATGCCCTTGGCCAGCCCCTGGCGCAGCTTGACGAAGTCGATCTCGCGCCCGGTCTCCCGGGTCCCCTCGTTGAAGGCGCGGAAGCCGGTGCGGGCCTCGTTCATCATGTTGAGGGCGAGCCAGGCGCGGGCGTCCTCCTTGTTGCGGTTCCAGGCCTCCAGCTTGGGCTTGCGCAGCTCCTCGAGGCTTTTCGTCATGCACTCGGGGAACGTCTCGAGCAGCTTGGCGCACAGCTCCTCGACCTTCTGATCGAGCGGGCCGAGATCGATCTCGCCCCCGCGGATCAGGGCCTGGCCTTCCTTGAAGGCGTCGCCGGCCTTGAACTC
>JBLNFH010000364.1:0-3262 GCA_050263475.1 Deltaproteobacteria bacterium | reverse complement strand
GGAATACCTGTTCTACATCCGCAACGCGGGCGGGATCCCGGTCGTGGCGGAATCCGACGGCAATTTCCAGCTCGACCTCGAGTCGGTACGGGCGGCGATCACCGGCCGGACGAAGGCGCTGATCCTCAACAGCCCCAACAACCCTACCGGCGCCGTCTACCCGTCCGGGTCGCTGAAGGCGCTCTCCGGCGTCCTCGCGGACGGGGAGAAGCGTGCGGGAGGTCCGATCTACGTTCTGTCCGACGAGCCGTACCGGAAAATCGTCTACCCGGGGGCGGAGTTCTCCCCGCCGTCCGCATCGCTTCCCAACACGATCGTGGTCTATTCCCACTCCAAGGACCTCAACCTTGCAGGGGAGAGGATCGGGTACCTCGCCGTCAGCCCGACCGCGGCGGACGCCGCCGAGGTGGCCGAAGCCTGCGTGTTCTGCAACCGCGTGCTGGGGTTCGTCAACGCGCCCTCCATCATGCAGCGCGCGGTGGCCGGGTTCCAGGGGATCGAGGCCGACATGTCGGTCTACCGGAAAAACCGGGAATTGCTCGTCACGACCCTCGGGGAGTCGGGATTTTCCGTGGTCCCTCCCGGCGGCGCCTTCTACCTCTTCCCGCGGTCGCCCGTCGAGGACGAGATGAGGTTCATCGCGGCGGCGCTCGAGGAAAACATCCTGGTGGTCCCCGGTAGCGGGTTCGGCCGGAAGGGATATTTCCGGGTTGCCTATTGCATGGAACCGAAGACCGTCGAACGGTCGCTGCCGGCGTGGAGGAGGCTGGGGAGCCGTTTCTTCGGGAAGAAGGGGGAGCGGTCTTGACGGTCGCGTTCCGCCGGAACATCGCGCGCATGCAAGGGTACCAGCCCGGCGAGCAGCCGCAGGAGGGCGGGTTCATCAAGCTCAACACGAACGAGAATCCCTATCCTCCCTCCCCCCGGGTGCGGCGGGCCCTCCTCGCCGAGTCGAGGGATTCGCTCCGGCTCTATCCCGACCCGGATGCGACGCCTCTGCGGCGGCGGGCCGCGCTCACCTACGGGTTCGACCTTTCGCAGGTGATTGCGGGTAACGGGTCGGACGACCTGCTGGCCATGATCGCGCGCGCCTTCATCGGGGAAACGGACGCGCTCTGCTGCCCCGTCCCGACGTATACGCTCTACGAGACCCTCGTGCGGATCCAGGGAGGGAGGCTCCTGGGCATCCCGTACCCGGACGATTATTCCCTGCCGAATGCCCTGTTCCGCGCGCGGGCCGCCGTCACGATGGTTGCCAACCCGAATTCCCCGTCGGGGACCGCGGTCCCGCTCGAGGACCTTTCCCGCCTGGCCGACTGCGTCCCCGGCGTGCTGGTGGTCGACGAGGCGTACGCGGACTTCGCGGAGGACAACGCGTTGTCCCTGGCGCGGGAGCGGGAGAACGTGATCGTCCTGCGGACCTTCTCCAAGTCGTTCTCCCTGGCCGGCATTCGGATCGGGCTGGGGTTCGCGCACCCGAGGATCATCGAAGGGCTCTGCAAGGTGAAGGATTCCTACAACATGAGCCGCCTGAGCATCGCCGCCGGAGAGGCGGCGCTGTCCGACCTCGGCTGGATGGAGCGCAATGCGGGGAGGATCCGAAAGACCCGGGATCGGCTGATCGCCGCGCTCCCGTCGGTGGGGTTCGCGCCGTTTCCCTCCCGCTCGAACTTCGTCCTGGCCCGGAGGAAAAACGGGAAATCGGCCCGGCCGGTTTACCGGGAATTAAAGGAGCGCAAGATCCTGGTGCGCTACTTCGGCACTCCCCGGCTTTCCGGATGCCTGCGCATCACCGTGGGCACGGACGGCGAGATCGAAGCTCTCCTGGCGGCCCTTCGCGAGATACCTTAGCGTTCGAGGCCCCTAAAGCGTGACGCTCCAGTTGCCGCCTTCGCGGTTCCGCCAGGTCGCCTCGATGGATCCGCCGGGGCGGCGCAGGAGAACCTGGTAGCAGTACTCGACGACGCTCCCCTCGGGCCCGAAGACGAACGCCTCGAAGGTCCTGGGAAGCGGATGGGCCCCGATCGCCTCGGACCGCATCCGGAGGAACGCGGCCCGGTCCCCCGCGAAAAAGTAGTTCGACCCCCTCGCCTCCCCGGCGGCGAAGTTCTTGACCTCCATCACGGAGAAGTTCTGGGCATTCCAGGAGCGGTCCCCCCAGAGAATGCGCGCGCAGGCCACGGACCCCGCCTCGTCCCGCAGGGTGAGCCGGGCGCAGTTGATCTTGTCGGCCACCAGCTCGCCGTTCTCGCCCGCGACGTGATACAGGTAAAAGGGCATCGGCCGGTTCTTGAGAACCGACAGCGCTTCCGGGACCTCGATGACGGGGAGGCTCCCTTCCATGGGGATCGCGGCCCGGCACAGGGAGACGGAAGGCTTTTTCCGCATCGCCCCGAATCCGAAGCGCACCGTGCCGGTCCGCGGCTCCCCGTTCCGCGCCGGGAGCAGGAGGCGGAACCTCCCTGCCCCGGGGGCGGGAGACAGGTTTCCGGGGGCGGTCTCCTCCACCGGGACCAGGTCGCCCGCAACGTCATCGCAAGGCACGGGTACCTCGTAGGCGGGGGAGAACCATTCGGAACCGTTGCCGATGGTCGAGAAGAAGTAGCGCACCAGCAGCCGCCTGCCCGGCTGCGGGGACGGCAGGAAGATGCGCCCTTCCCGTTGACGGAGCCTCGCGGACGGCGTCAGGACCAGCGACGCGCGGGCGATGACCCGGTCCTTCGCCTCTTCCGGGGCGACGGTGTAGTGAAGGAGGACCAGTTCGGGGCGGGAGGATCCGTCGATGAAAACGCGGCGCAACGCGAGCATCACCTTCCCCCTTTCGCCGGGCGCGGTAGTGCGTCCGGGACCACCGCGGCGCTTGACGGTTTTCGTATACTGTATACCTAAATGAAGAACGGGAGGGGAGAAAATTCGATCGGGGCGGGGTGCGGGCTACCGGTACCCGAGACGGTCGAGATCGTCCTCGTCCATCCCGAAATAGTGGCCGATCTCGTGCAGGAGGGTCATCCGGACCTCCCGCCGCAGCTCCGCGGGATCCGGGAAATCCTCCTCGAGGGGCCCCCGATAGATCGAGATCTTGTCCGGCAGGTTGCCCGAGAGGGCAACCGAGCGTTCCGGCAGGGGAACGCCGTGATAGAAGCCGTACAGCGTGTCTTCGGGGGGAACCCCCAGTTCGTCCAGGAGCCAGTCGGGGGGCCAATCCTCCACCACGACCGAAACGTTGTCCAGCGCCTGCCGGAAGAGCTCCGGGAGATCGTGG
>JBLNFH010000363.1:0-8113 GCA_050263475.1 Deltaproteobacteria bacterium | reverse complement strand
CCCGGGCGCTTCTTCCCGGCCGACACGCTCGAAAAGAAACTGGCGGGGTCGGGGCCGCGGAAGCCGGCCGCCGAAATCAATGCCGCTCCCGCCGTTGCCAAGGCGACCACGGACACGTCGTCCCTGCCGGTCCTCGGGAAGATGCCGGAATTCGCGAACATCGCCACCTGGATCAACTCGCCTGCCCTGACTTCCGCGAGCCTGCGGGGGAAGGTGGTGCTCGTCGATTTCTGGACCTATTCGTGCATCAACTGCATAAGGACCCTTCCTTACGTGACCCGCTGGTACGACAAGTACCGGGACCAGGGGTTCGTGGTCGTCGGGGTGCACACGCCCGAATTCACCTTCGAGAAGGATGAGGGGAACGTGAAAAAGGCCATCGCCCGGTACGGCATCCATTACCCGGTCGCCCTGGACAATTACTACGGCACCTGGAAGTCCTACAACAACGTCGCATGGCCGGCCCACTACCTCTTCGACGCCCAGGGGAGGCTTCGCGCGGTCCATGTCGGGGAAGGGGAGTACGAGGAGACGGAACGATCCATACAGTCCCTCCTGAAGGAGGCGAAGCTCGTTCACTCGGAGTTGGAGGTCGACCGGATCGCGATGGACCGCGGGGACCACGGGTTCGAGACCGACTTCGAGGGCCCGGGCGTCGATCTCTATTCGTTCACGTTCGGTTGATGGCGGCGGCCGACCGGATTTCCTCGATCGTCGGGATCGCGGCCCGCCCCCCCCATCCGCGGCAGGAGAGGCCGGCCGCGGCGTTGGCGAAGGCGAGGATCTCCCGGAAGGGGCGCCCTCCGAGGAGGGCGTACAGGAAGCCGGCGTGGAAGATGTCCCCGGCTCCCGTGGTGTCTTGCGCCGCGACGCGGATGGAAGGCGAGAAGATCTCCTCCCGGCCGTCGCAGCCGAACGCCCCGCGGGCGCCAAGCGTCACCGTGGAGGTCCCGGCCCCGTAACGGCGCAGGATCTCCCGGGCTCCATCCTCCGCCGAGGCCCCGGGAATCAGCACCCCCGGGAAGTGTCCCGCCGCGACGATGTGATCGCACAGGGACAACAGTTCCTCCGTTCCCTCCTGCACCTTTTCCGCGTCGAGAACGACGGGGACGCCCGCCGCCCGGGCGGTCCTCGCGGCGGCAATCGATGCGGGAACGTCGTGACCGTCGAGAAGGAGCGCCCGCGCCCGCCGGATTTCGTCGATCGGCAGGTCTTCCGGCGATATCCGGATCCGCGGGTCCCGGTCCCACAGGATGGTCCGTTCCCCCGTTCCTTCCTCGACGAGAATCACCGCGAACTGGGACGAGGCCCCGGGAACCGTGCGGACGTGGGCGAGATCGATTCCCTCCCGCGAAAGCAGCAGGGACGATAATCGCCCGTGCTCGTCGTCTCCCACGTTCCCGACGTATTTGCACCGGCACCCCCAGCGGGACATCGCCACGAGTGCGGTTGCCACCTGGCCGCCGCCCTCCCGAGCGAAAGCGGACATCCGCAGCTTCTCGCCCGGCACCGGGAACCTCGGCAGCCCCACGAGGTAATCGACCGCGTTGAGCCCGATCCCGACAGCGTCGAACTTCGGTTGCCTCACCGGTCGGCGGGGACCGCGGCCCTCGCGCGTCGCCGCTTCGCCGCCCGGAGGTTGAGCATCTCCACGAACACCGAGAAGGCGATGGCGAAATACAGGTACCCGCGGGGGATGTGGAACCCGATCCCGTCGGCGACCAGCGCCATCCCGACCAGGATCAGGAAACTCAGCGCCAGGAGCTTGACGGAGAGGTGGGCCTGGACGAACCGGCTCACCGGCTCGGATGCCACCATCATGATGGCGACCGCGACGATGATGGCCGCCGCCATGACCGGTACGTGTTGGGCCATTCCGACGGCCGTGATCACGCTGTCCAGGGAGAAGACGATGTCGAGGAGGACGATCTGTGCGATGACCGCCGCGAACCTCCCCGGCCGGGCCCTGCGGATCTCCTCCTCGACGCCTTCCACCGCGGAGTGGATCTCCACGGTCCCCTTGGCCAGCAGGAACACGCCGCCTCCGGCAAGAACCAGGTCCCGCCAGGAGTAGGGATGGCCGAAAAGCGTGAAGAGGGGCGCGGTGAGTCCGACGATCCATGCGATGCCAAGGAGCAGGAGCAGGCGCGTGATCACCGCCAGGGCCAGTCCGACGCGCCGGGCCTTGGGTTGACGTTCCGCCGGCAGGCGGCCGGAAATAATCGTGAGGAAGAGCAGGTTGTCGATGCCCAGGACGATCTCCAGCGCAGCGAGGGTCAGGAAACTGACCCAGGTCTTCGGGTCGAACAGGATCTCCATGGGGGTCTTCCTCCTTTCCCTAAATCCCCAGCACGGGAATCCCCCTCCCCTTCAGGTAGTTCTTTACCTGGCCGATGGAGAGCGTGCGGAAGTGGAACACCGAGGCTGCCAGGAGGATGTCGATCACCGCCGAGATCGCCTTGACCCATTCCAGGCGGGTCTTGCGGTTTTCCAGGGTTGCGGCGATGTCCAGCATCGCCAATTCGTCCGCCCCCTCCGATTGATAGAAGGCCGCGTTTTTCACCGGGTCCCCGGCGTCACGCAGGTTGACGAAATGGATCCCCTTGACGACCCTGCCCTCTTTCATGTCGAGGCAGGGCATGATCTTGACGGGCTCCATGCCACCCTCCCTTGAATGTGCCTCCCGGGGAATCCGGTCCGGATTGGAACTTTATCCGTGCGTCAAGAATTATAAAATGGATTGGACGACAATGGAGACATTCCTCCCGGGCATGACGCCGGTTCAGCGGATTCGGGGGTGGGGCGGAGATGACGGTTCTTCAGACCTTGCGACGGCCGGAAGCGGTTATTTTCGATTTTGACGGCGTGATCGTCGATACGGAGCCGCTCCACTACAATGCCTTCCGGAGGGTGCTCGAGCCGCTGGGGATCTCCTTTACCTGGAAGGCGTACGTCGACATCTACCTGGGGTTCGATGACCGGGACGCTTTCCGGGAAGCCTTTCGCACTCACGGGAGGGCACTCGACGACCGTCGGCTTTTACGGCTGGTCGAGGCCAAGTCCCGGGTATTCCAGGACGCCATCCGGGGCGGGGTGAAGGCCTACCCGGGGACCCTTCCGATGATCGAGTCCCTGCATGCCTCCGGCGTCCCGATGGCCATTTGTAGCGGGGCATTGCGGTCCGATATCGATCCGATCCTTTCGGGGCTCGGCATCGCGCGCTGTTTTCTCCATATCATCACCGCGGAAGACGTCCGGAAGAGCAAGCCCGACCCGGAATGCTACGTCCTTGCCCTCCGGCGGCTGTCCCAATCGCGACCCCAGGTGATTTCCGCGCCGCGGAATTGCCTGGCGGTCGAGGACACTCCCGCCGGCATCGAGGCCGCGAAAGGGGCGGGGCTTTCCGTGCTGGCGGTCACCAACAGCCACCCGGCGGAGGAGCTTCCGGGGGCCGATATCATAACCGATTCCCTCGCGAACGTCCGGTTGGAGGGGATGCATCCGTGAAACCCTTTTCAGCCCGCCCGCAAATTCCGGTGATGGAAGAGGATCTCGTCGATCTGCTCCATCGTGAACTTGTTCAGACCCACGATCCGGGCCTGGGACCGGAAAGCCGGGGGCAAGATGCTGCGGGCTTCCTCCTTGGTGTCCACCTCCACGATGAGCCACGCTTTGTGCTCCCCGTCCATGCACCCCCAGTCCGTATGCGTCACGAAATGAGATCCGGTCTTGAGGAAGATCTCGACGACGCGAGCGCACGCCACCTCTTCTTCCTCATGAGGCACTTCGATAAGAAATCTCGCCATGGCGCCCAACCTCCTTGCTTCCTGGCCACGTACCCGTCGTTCTGGATGTCGTGCGCCGGTTGAGGGGTTTGAACGTTCCGGGACCGGCTTCCTGCATGACCGATTCCTCTTTTCCCCCTAGCATGCATTATCCCTGCTTATTCTGGATGGCGCATGGACCGGAAACGCTTCGTGTTGGGGAAAGATATCCTTGATCGTCTCCGTGATCCCGGCCTGACCTCCGGTAAGCGTTGACGGCGAGTACCCCCCGCAGTTAAATGGAACGGCACTCCTGCTTCTTCTCAACGCTGCTCTCCATGGGGACCGTCCGGTCCATGGAGGGCGGTTACCGGAGGAAACCATGAAACCGGTTCCTGCCCGCGGACCGCTCCCGTTTCGCCTTCTCCTGATCGCTGCCGCGTTCCTTCTTCCATCGGTCCTGTTGCCCGGGGAGGCAGGAGCGGAATGGGGATTGGAGATCACTCCGTTCGCCGGCTACGCCGTCGGCGGAAGTTTTGAGGACAACACGACCGGCGCCACGCTGGATGTACGGGAGGGGGGGGCCTTCGCGCTCATCCCCGGTTTGCCGGCCTCCCAGGAATCCCAGTACGAACTCTTCTACGGGTTCCAGCGGACGAAAGTCACCGGCGGGGGGACGTTCGGCGGGGACACCCTCTTCGACCTGGACATCCACTATCTCCACCTGGGGGGGACCTACCTGTTTTCCGGGGATAAGGTTCGCCCCTACATTGTCGGCGGGGTCGGCGCAACGCACTTCGTACCCGACGGGAACGGGCTGAACCCGAAAACGTACTTCTCCCTCTCGCTGGGCGGGGGAGCCAAGATACCGATATCCCGTCACGTCGGCCTTCGCTTCGAGGGAAGGGGATTGATGACGATACTGCCGGACGCCACGGATATCTTTTGCGTGTCGTCAGGCGGCGCTGCCTGCCGCGTGCGCGTCCAGGGCGACGTGCTTGGCCAGGTACTGCTGATGGCGGGGATCACCTTTTCGTTGTGAGCCGGGTGCGGACGCCCGGGCTGCAAGCCGCCTGCAAGCCAAGACCGCCGGGGGGGAATTCCCCCCCATCCGGGATCGGGGCGGACCGACCACGGGGGTAACCCGTCCCTTCGGGGGACGATTCGGCCCCGTGGTCGGGGGCGGAGGGTGCGGTCTGCCTTGTCAGCCGATCCGGGACAGCTGCTTCCGGACCGCCTTTTTCGCCTTCTTCACTTTTTTCTTGACGTTCTTGACCAGCTTGGCCGTCAGCTTGTCCTTCAGTTTCTTGACTTCGTGTTCTTTCTTCTCGAGCTTCTTCGTCAACCGCGTCACGTCGTTCTCAAGCGTGCCGACACGCCGGGCGAGCTGCTTCTCGATGTTCCCGATGTTCGTCAGGATCTTTTTCGGAATGGCCACGTCCGTCTCCTTCCGTAAACCGAGATGGTTCCATTCTACCATCGAAATCGGTTTATATACTCGCTTCCTCCTCGCCCGCCGGGCGCCGCCATCGGCGATGGAGTGGAAGACCGGGTCCCGCGGCCGCTTCGTTGCCGGTACAATGATACGGTCGCTTCGGATGAGGAGATTTCCGGAGGCATATCGCTTCCAGGAGGAGGGAATCATGACGAACGTCACCGAAATCGCCCCCGATGTCTACCGCATTTCGACCTACAACGCCAACTACCAGCTTCAATTCAACCAGTTCCTCGTCAAGGACGACGAGCCGCTGCTCTTTCACACCGGAATGAAGGGCGACTTTCCGCTGATCCGGGAAGCCGTCGCTCGCGTCGTGGATCCTTCGACGATCCGATGGCTGAGTTTCAGTCATTTCGAGTCCGACGAATGCGGTTCCATGAACGAGTGGCTCCGGGAGGCTCCCCAGGCGCAACCTCTCTGCACGGTCGTGGCGGCGCTCGTCAACGTCTCCGATTTCGCGATCCGGGCGCCTCGCTGGATACAGAAGGAAGACGTCGTCAACACCGGGAAGAACCGGTTCCGTCTCTACCCGACCCACCATCTGCCCCACTCCTGGGATGCGGGCATGCTCTTCGAGGAGACGAACCGGACGCTGTTCTGTTCGGACCTGTTCCTCCACGGCGGGGATGTGGACCCGCTCACCGAATCCGACGTGATCGGAAAAGCGCGGAAGGCGATGGTCGACTTCCAGTCCACGCAACTGCTGAACTCCACCCCTTACACGGTGAGCACGGAGCGCCTCATGCGGGAGTTGGCAGGCTTGAAGCCCAAGACGCTGGCGATCATGCATGGGTCTTCCTTCCGGGGCGATGGGGAAAAAGCGATTTGGGACTTGGCGACGGTCCTGAAGGAGATACTCGGCAAGGACGAATGACCGGGGGAGACGGCTGGCGTATTGCCGGCTCGCGGATTACTATTGCCTCATCGACAAGGAGGTTCCCGATGCCGAAATTTTCGATGGGATTTAAGGTAAAGGCCGTTCTCGCCGGCATCGCCGCCATCATCGTCCTGATTCTGTACAGCTATTTCATCCCCGACACCATCCGCACCCGGATCACCGACGCCCAGATGACGAAGGTGGAGGGATATTTCATGATCGCCACCGAATCCCGGCCGCTCGTGAACCATGACGCATGGTACCGTCTCAAATACGATTCCGGGAATGTCCAGAACGAAGCCATCCGGCTGAAGGGAAAGGAGGTCTTGATCCGGAAGTACGGGTGGAGAATCCCCATGCTTTCCATGTACGAGAATGTCGTCTCCATAAAGCCGGCCAGGTAGGGCACCGGGGGCGACCTGCGCCCCGGAACGCGTTACGCTCAGAAGCTTTGCTTCGTCGAGACGAGGAACTGCACCGGGCTGATCGACGGGTCGCCGTCCAGGGGAAACGCCATGTCGATGTGGATGACATTCCCCAGCCCCGACCGGGTGAGTCCGAGCCGGAGGCCGACTCCCACGTCCCGCAGGATGCCGGGGTCCAGTGCTTTCGCGAAGTCCCCTCCCCAGGCCCTCCCGACGTCGCAGAAGACCGCCCCCCCGATGCGGACCAGCCGGAAGGGGTATAGGGACGTGTAATACCGCGCCTCCAGCACGAAAAGGGCGGTCCTGTCCCCGGCCTGGTACTTGCGCGGATATCCCCGCAAGCCGTTTTCCCCGCCGAGCACCAGCTCGTGGTCCGGGTCGAGGTTGACTCCCCGGCTGCCGGATATCATGGAGAAGAGGAGCAGCGGTTCCGACAGGCGCACGTACAGGCGGCCTCCGGCCCCGAGGGTCGTGCCCCGGACGGAACCGCCCTCCACCCGGCCGCTTGCGACGCTATCCACGAGAAGGGTAGAGAAATCCGTGGCCTGTAAGCTTGTCCTGAATTGGCCGCTGAAGACGGCCGCCTCGCGTTCGGCCCCGAAACTGTCACTCGAGTACCCCAGCGACGCCCGAAAAAGGGTCCCCAGGAAAAAATCCTCGGTCCGCTCGATCTGGTCCCGGTTTTTCGCCTTCTCGAAGTCGTCTTCCACGAGCTCGAAGCCGACCCATGGGTATTCCAGGACGCGATCGGGCGGGACAGGGGCGGAGGGGACGTCGCCGGATGCAGGCGCAAACCGCGATTCGTCCCGAGTGAACCCGAGCGTGAAGCGCTTCACCCAGCGGCCTTTCAGTCCGCCCGACCATCCCCCCCACGCATTCAGTTTTTTCGCATGCGTCTGGAACCGGCCGGCAACGCCCGCGCGCCCGAAGAGAGTATCTACCCGCAAGTCATCCACGAAACTCGCGCCGGCGGCCCAGCGCGTGTCGAGAGCGTAAAATGGCCGCTCGACGAGGGCACTCTTCTTCCGGCCGTCGCTGTTTTCGGCAAGGAGCAGCTCGGTCCGAATCCAGGGGCCGATGAGGTGCGACGAATCAAGAAGGATGCTGTCCGTGTCCCGGTCCGGCGTCGAAGCGTGCGAGAAGCTGATCCCGACGCCTGTCCCCAAAAGGTTCTGCTCCTCGAAGTCGATGCTGGTCGTGTTCGCCCCTCCCTTCCGACCGAATGAAAACCCGGGGTTCAGCGTCCACACGTCGCGGGTGAGGACTTCGACATCGACGCGGCCATCGTGATAAGCGATCGGCCGGATCCGGGCGTCGTAGAAATACCGGTTCGACCGAAGGATCCGCTCCGACTCGTCGAGAACCCGCCTGTCATAGGCATCCCCGGTGCGGAACAGGAGCTGGTTTCGGATCAGCCACGGGCGCGTCTTGGGGTGGATCTTGTTCGCCGTGCGGAAGAGCCAGTTGTCTTCCCTGGGATCGGCGATGTCGAAGATGTTTTCGTTGCGGATGACGACCTCGCCGATGACCGCGCCTCGGGCCGCCAATT
>JBLNFH010000362.1:0-4383 GCA_050263475.1 Deltaproteobacteria bacterium | reverse complement strand
GTGTAGAAACGCTCCGAGCGCCCGAGGTCGCGGACCTTGAGAACGGCATGTCCCCATCCGATGGGGCGGGGTTGCTCCGGTGAAGGCACGGCGGACATCGCGACTCCCTTCGACAACCCCGTTTAGATTCCCCGTTCCGTGCCGCGGATGCGCAAGCATATAGAAACTTCCCTCGACGGCGTTCTACTATATAATTATAGGCTATGCGATATACCCTCTTGAAAAACGGAGAGGGAAACGCGCGCAGGAGATTCTCCCCGGGAATCCGGCTCAAGCTGATCGCGTTCCTGCTGCCGCTCGTTTTCCTGCTCGTCGTGTCGGTGGCCATCGCGGTCACGAAGATCACCGACTCGGAGATCCGCAAGGACTTGTTGGAGCGCGGGGTCGCCGTCTCGCGCGTGATCGCCCTTTCCGCAGGCTATTCACTGCTGTCCGGCGATCGCCTGGCGCTGGACAGCCTGGCCGCCGAGACGAAGAACAGCTCCCCCGACATCGAGTACATCGCCGTCCGGGACACGAAGAACATCGTCGTGGCGCACAACCGGATCGAGGAACGCGGGAAGGAATACCCGAACCCCGCGAGCGCGACGACACTGGAGAAGTTCCCCAATACGGACGCCGAGGAAGTGGTCCGCGAGGGACGCCCCCTGATCGAGTTCACCACCCCGATCCTGTTCGCCGGCAAACGCGTCGGGACAGTGTCGCTCGCCTTTTCCAAGGAGAGCGTGCTCGCACCCCAGCGGAGCATCCGGCGCTCGATCGCCGTTGCCGCCTCCATCATCCTCGTGATCGCGCTCGCCGGCACCCTGGTGCTCGCCTCCTACATCACGACGCCCATCAAAAAGCTCTCCTCCGGCGTCAACGAGTTGACCGAAGGGGAGGGGTTCCATCCGATCCTGGTGCGCGGGGGGGACGAGCTCGGGGAGCTGACCCGGAACTTCAACCGGATGGCGGAGACGATCCTCGCCCAGCAGGACCGGTTAAGCCGCTACGCGAAGGACCTGGAAGAGGCCTACGTGGGTATCGTGCGGGTAATCGCTGCCTCGATCGACGCGCGGGACCCGTACACCCTGGGTCATTCCACCCGCGTGGCCCGCATCTCCTGCGAGATGGGCCGGCGGCTCGGGTTTTCCGGGGAGGAGATCGAGCACCTCGAGAAGGCGTGCCTGTTCCACGACGTGGGAAAGATCCGCACCCCCGACAACATCCTTCTCAAGGGACAGCCTCTCACGCATCCCGAGGCCGAGGAGATGCGCGGCCACTCCATCGACGGTGCGGAGATCCTCAAGATGGCCCCCTCCCTCCACCGGTACGTGGACATCGTGCGCTCGCACCACGAATGGTACGACGGGTCCGGGTACCCGGATGGAAAGCGGGGATCGGAGATCCCCGTGCAATCCCAGATCATCGCGCTGGCCGATGCGTTCGACGCCATGACGACCACGCGCCCCTACCGGGCAGCGCTATCTCCCGACGACGCGATGGAGGAGATCCTCCGGTACCGGGGGACGCAATTCTCTCCCGCGCTGGCCGACTTGTTCGTCACGGTGGCGAAAGAATTCCCGATGCTGGAAACCGAGGAATGGAAGGGGCTGGCGCTTTGAGCCGTACGGCCCGCTTCCTCGCCGCGGCGGTCCTCCTGCTGCTGTGCGGGTGCGTCGGTTGGAATCGCAACATTCCGAGCCACGCCCCTCCGCTCGCCGCTCCCGCACCGCTCCCAAAGCCGCCCGCCGGCCTGCCGCCGGCCGTTGCCCCGCCGCCGGCCGCAAAGCTTCCGCCGCCCGTCCAGCCGCCCGTTGCCCCGCCGCCGGCCGTGATCGCCGCGGACCGCGCATACGCCTCCGGAGAGACCGCCATGACCGAGAAAAACTTCGAACGGGCGCTGGAGATGTTCGCCGCAGCGTGGAAGGAGAACCCCGGCCATGCGGGCGTGGAAAAGGATTTCCCCAAGGCCGTTTCCTCCCTGAAGGCCGAAGGGGACGAGGCCTTCCAGCGCGGACGGCTGGAGGAGAGCGGCAAACACTGGTCGGCCGCCCTGCGCTACATGTCCCATCCTGCGGCGAAGGGAAATTCCTTATCCTTCAAGAAGAACGACCTCCGCGCGAGCATCGACAAGCTGTCGTCGAGCCTCATGGAGAAGGGGCTGATCGAATACCGGAAGGGAAACCTGGAGGCGGCCATCGCCATCTGGAAATCCATCCTGGCCTACGAACCCACACACGCAGAAGCCGCCCGGTCGGTCAAGACCGCCTCCACCCAGCTGGAGAACCTGAAGAAGATCACCCCCCCGCCGAAGTAGCCCCCGCCGACCCTCCGGGAACCGCCGCCGCGCGGCCGCGCTCCCTGCCCTCGTTGATGAAATAGAGGATCGGAACGGTCACCCGGGACAGGAGGAGAGAAGCCACCTCCCCCGCCATGAGCGAGATCGCCAGCCCCTGGAAGATGGGGTCGAACAGGATCACGGACGCGCCGACGATCACGGCCGCCGCGGTCAACAGCATCGGCCGGAAGCGCACCGCCCCGGCATCGATGACCGCCTGGTCCAGCGGCATCCCCTGCGCCAGGCGCAGCTCCACGAAGTCCACCAGGATGATGGAGTTGCGCACCACGATCCCGGCGCCCGCGATGAAGCCGATCATGGACGTCGCCGTGAAGAAGGCCCCCATCAGCCCGTGGGCGGGCAGGATCCCCACCAGGGAGAAGGGGATTGCGGCCATGATGACGATCGGGGTGCGGAAGGACTGGAACCACCCCACCACCAGGATATAGATCAGCACCAGCACGGCGGCGAAGGCCAACCCCAGGTCCCGGAAGACCTCGTAGGTGATGTGCCACTCCCCGTCCCACTTCATGGCGATCTTCGCGTCGGTGAACGGCTGCCGGGCCACGTAGCGGTCGAGCTTGTAGCCGCCGGGCAGCGTCAGCCGGTCCAGTGCCTTGTTGATCGAGAGGATCGCGTAGACCGGGCTCTCCACCTTGCCCGCCACGTCGGCCGTCACGTACACCACGGGCATCAGGTTCTTGTGGTAGATGCTCTTCTCGGCGGTTTCCTGCTCGACCCGCACGAGCTCGCCCAAAGGCACGAGGTTCCCCTGCCGTCCCGCCAGGCGGATCTGCAGCAGGGTCTCCAGCCGGGAGCGCTCCCGGGCGGGGAGCCGGAGCACGATCGGGACGTCCTCCGTCGCCAGGGGCTGGTGGACGAGCCCGACCGCCTCCCCCTCGACGGCCAACCGCAATGCCGCCGCCACCTGGGAAGCCGACACGCCGTTCAGGGCAGCCTTTCCGTGGTCCACGACGAACCGGTACCGGGGATGATCGTCCTCCACGTACCAGTCGACGTCCACGACCCCGTCGGTCTTCTCGAGAATGCCCTTGATCCGGCGCGCGACATCGATCTGCCCCTGATAGTCGGGACCGTACACCTCGGCGACCAGCGTCTGCA
This sequence comes from Deltaproteobacteria bacterium, assembly GCA_050263475.1. Classification (GTDB taxonomy): domain Bacteria; phylum Desulfobacterota; class Deferrimicrobia; order Deferrimicrobiales; family Deferrimicrobiaceae; genus FEB-35. The sequence continues at coordinate 941 of JBLNFH010000362.1, read as the reverse complement.
GGACCGGCGGCCCGGGGGGAACCTCGGCGACCTTGACCCGCGCATCGTACCTTGCCCCCACGGCCTGAAGCATCGGCCGGACGCGCTTGGCGATGTCGTGGCTTTGGGCGTCGCGCTCCCCCTTCGAGGCAAGGTTCACCTGGATGTCGGCCTCGTTCGACCCCCGCCGCAGGAAGTAGTGCCGTACCAGCCCGTTGAAGTTGTACGGGGAGGCGGTGCCCACGTACATCTGGTAGTTGACGACTTCCGGCACGGAAGCCAGCGCGGCGCCGATTTCCCGGGTAGCTGCGGCGGTCCGCTCCAGGGGCGTGCCGTCCGGCATGTCGATCACCACCTGGAACTCGCTCTTGTTGTCGAAGGGAAGCATCTTCACCTTGACGAACTTTATCGCCACGAGGGACATCGAGCCCAGCAGGAGCAGGACGACAAGAAGGAGAAAGCCGTATCGCCAGGCGGGGCGGTGGAGCAGCCGGTCCATGGCCTTCCGGTAAAAACGCGTGGTCCAGCCCTCCCGGTCATGCTCGTCCCCTTCCGGCTCCCGGCGCAGGAGCCGCACACCCACCCAGGGGGTGACCACGAAGGCCACGAGCAGGGAGAAGAGCATGGCCGCCGTCGCCCCTACGGGGATGGGGCGCATGTACGGGCCCATGAGCCCGCGGACGAACGCCATGGGAAGGATGGCGGCGATCACCGCGAAAGTGGCGAGGATCGTGGGGTTTCCCACCTCGTCCACCGCCTCCACCGCGATGTCGGCCACGGACCTTCCGCGGTTTTCCGGGAGGCGCAAATGGCGGACGATGTTCTCCACGACGACGATCGCGTCGTCCACCAGGATCCCGATGGAGAAGATGAGGGCGAACAGGGTCACCCGGTTGAGCGTATAGCCGGTCAGGTAGAAGACGGCGAGCGTGAGAGCGAGGGTCACCGGGATGGCGACGGCC
>JBLNFH010000361.1:0-6508 GCA_050263475.1 Deltaproteobacteria bacterium | reverse complement strand
CATCACCTTGAGCCGCCCCCAGGCGGAACTGGCGAACGAGCGGATCCGGGAAGCGGGCCTTGCGGACCGGTGCCGGGTCACCGTCTGCGACTACCGCGACATCGATGGGCAAGGGACCTTCGACAAGCTGGTCAGCGTGGGGATGTTCGAGCACGTGGGGGAGTCCCGCCTGGAGGCATACTTCGGGCGGGCGTTCCGCCTGCTGCGGGCGGGGGGTGTTTTCCTGAACCACGGCATCGCCAGCAACCCCGCCGCCCCGCCGGTTCCCGGGCCGTCGTTCTCCGACCACTACGTCTTTCCGGACGGCGAGCTCCTCCCGATCAGCGCCACGCTGCGCGCCGCGGAGGCGATGGGATTCGAGGTGAGGGACGTGGAGAGCCTGCGGGAGCACTATGTCCTTACCCTGGAGAACTGGGTGCGCCGCCTGGAGACACGGCGCGAGGAGGCCTGCCGCGCCGCAGGCGAAACGGCCTTCCGCCTGTGGCGGCTGTACATGGCCGGCGCGGCCCACAAGTTCCGGACCGGCCGGAATAATGTATACCAGGCGCTCCTGGTCAAGCCCGACCGGGGGACAAGCGGCCTTCCGCTTTCGAGGGCCGACTGGTACGCCTGACGGAAAGGATTTACGTTTCCGCCGTCTTCGGGGGGTCGGGCAGGACGTACCCGGCGTCGGGGATGACCAGCGGGGGGGGCAGTTCCCCCAGGTAGCCCCGGGCCGTCTCGATGGCCTCATCGAGAGATGCGGAGGGGGTCATCCCCATCCGCAGTACGTCCTCGGGACGCAGCGAAGAGACCAGGATCGCCCGGCAGGCGCTCGCCTTGACGAAGGCGGCGTGGGCGGTCTGGCCGTAGATCTGGTAGTTCGCGCGAAGCTCCCTCTCCATCTCCGACGGATCGGAAAACCGGAACCAGGGAAAGAATTGCGTGCTCCCGAACCCGTCCGGGCACTCCGCAAGCAGGATCAGCACGCCCCCCGGCTCGACGGCGGCGAACGCCTGGTCCATCGCCTTGTGCGACTGGATGAAATTGATGTCCTTGGGGAACCCTCCGGCCGACGCGATGACGAGCGGGTACCTCCGCGGGATGGAGACCCGGTAGACCTTGGCGTACCGGGCGCACCCCTCCTCGTGGGCGTCCCGCCAATGGCCGGCCACCGCGTCGAAAAGCGTTTTCTCCGGGGTGAGGAGCGTATTGACCAGGAACGACGGCGGGGCCATGGCGACGGCCTCGAGAATGTCCTGGTGCACGGGGTTTCCCGCGAGGATTCCGGGTCGCGCCAGGGGGTGTTTTCCCGGCCCGTCGGTGCGGAAGATACGGAAGTGCGTTGCTTCCGCGGTCTTCCTCCCCGCGCAGCCGGGAACCAGGGCTTTTCTCCCGCCGCCGAAGCCCGCGAAGTAGTGGAAGGAGATCGTGCCGGTGAGCAGGATCCGGTCGCGCTCCATGAGCGGCCGGCAAATGAAAACCGGGGTCCCGCTCGAAGTGGTGCCGACGTGGACCGTGTCCCCGTCCGGGTCCGATTGCTCCACCTGCACGCCGGAGGCGATTTCGGGGCCGACCACCGCCCGCAGCTCCTCCACCGAAAGCGCCCGGTGCGTTCCCCGGGCGACGAACAGGGTGACCCTGTTCCTGGGGATGCCCGCGGCGTCGGTTTCGCGCAGGAGCGGGGTGAGGAACTTTTCCGTGGCGCTGTAGCGGGTGATATCCGATATCGCCACGGCGACCGATTCGCCGGGAGAGAGGATCCGGCGCAGCGGCGGGCAGCCGATGGGCCGCGCGATCCTTCGCCGCAACAGGTCTTCCTCGGAGCGGGGCAGCGAGGGGGACCGCGCCGACAGAAGGTCCATGTCCCGGAAGGCCCCCCCCCGGAGGGCCATCGAGACCCTGCCGTAGCGCAGGAGGACGGGACCCTTCGCGGACGGGCGGGAAGAGCTGCCGGCGGGGCTCATTTTTCCTCGCCTTCCGAGGGGGGAGCGTCGGGGTGCCGATGCACGTGGTACACCTCCGGATGCTCGTGCTCGTGCTCGTGCCAGTAGTCCTCGTGCGCGTGGCGGTGAAGGTGGACGAGGTTGGCGGCCAGCAGCAGCGGGCGGTCCGATAGGATCTTTTCCGGGGTGCCGGAGGCGAGGATCCGGCGGTCCTCCCCGAAAACGATCACCCGGTGGGCGATGTCCGGGACGATGTGCAGGTCGTGCGTGGCGGTGACCACCGTCTTTCCCCTCGTTTCCATCTCCATGATGAGGTCCACCAGCGCCCGGCTGCTGCGCGGGTCGAGCCCCGCCGTCGGCTCGTCCAGCAGAAGGACCTGCGGGTCCATCACCATCACGGAGGCGATGGCGACTTTCTTCTTTTCCCCTCCCGAAAGGGCGAAGGGGGGCCTTCCGGCGAGGGCCTGCAGACCGAAGCGGCCGATCGCATCCGTCACCTTCAAGTGTACCTCTTCCGGAGGGTCGTTCATCTGGAGCGGGCCGAAGGCGATCTCGTCCTCGACCGTCGGGTTGAACAGCTGGGCGTCGGGATTCTGAAAGAGGATGCCGATCTCCTTCCGGAAGAACATGCCGAAAGGATCGCGGGAGAGCAGCGGATCGGTGACCAGGCGGCCGAAGGCCCGGTAGGTTCCCTTCTGGGGAAAGAGCAGCCCCCCCAGAAGCATGAGGAGCGTGGACTTTCCGCACCCGTTCGCCCCCAGCACCGCGATCCGCTCCCCGGCGAAAACGGACAGGGAAACGCCCGACAGCGCGGGAATCCCCGCCTCGTAGCCGTAATGGACATCGGACAGCTCCATCAGGGGAGCGGCCTGCTCAGACAAGGTGGCCTCCCACGCACAAGAGCAAGACGATGGCAAGGAAGGCCCACTCCGGCGCGCGGAGCCAGGGAGAAGGGGGGAATTTCGCATCCCCCGTAAAGCCGCGCGACCGCATCGCGGCGCCCACCTCTTCCATCAGGTGGAAGCTTTTTTCCCACGAACCTGCGATCCGGGACCCGATCCACTCGTGCTCCTTCCCGATCCCCGGGCGGCACACCGTCCGGCTTTTTTTCCCGAGGTGGATCTCCTCGGAGTGCCGCAGGAACGCGTGAAGGTACCGCACGGTCATCCCCGCCACCTGGAGGAAGAGGGGAGGAAGGCGAAGGAAGCGCAAGGCCCGCAGCAGGTCGACCCACCGGGTGGACAGGGTGAGCCACAGCACCGCCGCGGTGGAGGAGAGCACGCGCAGGAGGAAGGTGGCGGCGGTCAGCAGTCCTTCCCGGGTGATCCCCACAACGGGCGGAACCGGGTACGGACCGATGGACCATCCCTCGCCGGGGGCAAGAAGGGGATAGATGACCGCCCCGTCATAGAAAAGGTTCAGCGTGGAGGGAGCCGCCATCAGCAGGGAGAAAAGGATCGCGAACAGGAATCCCGCCCCCAGGAATTCCCCGGGCCGGATCCGGGAGAGGAAGAGCGCCAGGACGGGAAGGGCGGCGTGGAGGAGCAATGCCGGGATCGATCGCGCCGCGCTTGCGCTGACGAGGAAGAGAAGGAGGGCGAGGAGGCGGGCGCGCGGGTCCACGCCCTGCAGCAGCCCGTTGCGGCGCGCGGTCTCTTCGCGAACCAGGGACCGGGCGAAGAAAGAGGAGATCTCCCGCAATGTCTTGTCGAGGTGGCTCCTCCCCGCCGGGCGCAGGCCCCGCCCCCGTGCGGCCTCGAGGAAGCGACGTTCCCGCGCCGTCGGCGTCGCCGCCGTCATCGCCTGCGCCTCGCCAGCCATCGCGACAGAAGATATCCCCCCGCGGCGCACGCCGCGATCCCGACGATCGCCGAAAGGACATAGGCGAGCCCCCGCCGGGACAGGAGGGCGTTTCCCCGCCCGGGGAATACGTAGCCGGGCAGGGGGGCGTTCCACCTGCCCGCCTCCTTTTCCATACCCGCGGGAGCGTAACCGATCATCTGCCGGATCTCCTCGATTCCCCACTCTCCCCAGGAGGAACCCGCCTTGAGGATCTGCGGGAGATAAAGGCCCACGGGGGTGAGAAGGGCGAGAACCAGCAGGGCGATCCAGTATTTCCGGAATTCCCTCACCGGCCTATGCCTTCTCCGACGTTGCCTGGAGGATCCAGGCGGAGTGGGACCGCTGCAGGTGATGCACCACCAGCCCCGTGATCAGCGCCTCGGCGAGCCCGAAGATCGCCAGGTGCTGCAGCATCATCGCGGGAACCGCCACGGAGAGTGGATAGGGGGCGTAGAGCGCCCGGCCGTCGGCTCCCGTGTGCAGCAGCGGCTGGATGCCGAACATCACGGCCGTCGAGAGCGCCGCCGCGTTCAGGCCCAGCCATCCTCCGATTCCGGCTGCCACGGCCTTCCCCTTTTCCGAGGGGAGGACCCGGCAGAGGCCCCGGTAGGCATAGTACCCCGTGAAGGGCATGAGAAACGCCATGTTGAAGCAGTTGGCGCCGATGGCGGTGATCCCCCCGTCTCCGAAGAGCAGCGCCTGGATGACGACGGCGATGCTGACCGAGAGCAGCGCTCCCCAGGGCCCCACGGCGATTGCGATCAGGACCCCTCCGATGGCATGGCCGGTGCTTCCCCCGGGCAGGGGGATGTTGAACATCATCACCAGGAAGGTAAACGCCGCCGAGATCGCAAGAAGGGGCGCCCGGCGCGCGTCCAGGCCGGCCTTCAGTTTCCTGGCGGCGATTCCCCAGAGGGGGATGCACGCCGCGTACCCGGCGATATAGGTGGGGGGTCCCAGGTATCCATCGGGAATATGCACGAAAGCCGCCTTTCCCCGCCGCAGGATTCCTCGAAGGTGAATCCCTGGTGTGCCGCAACACGCGTATATCTCCATACTATAATGCCGGAGACGGGTTGCCAGCCCGCATTTCTCACCTGGATGCCGCTGCGGCGGCGGAGCACGGGAGGGACGATGGACAGCAGCGATCTCGGAAAATTCGCGGAGGAGCTCGCAAGGGGGGCGGGGGAGATCCTGCGCAGTAATTACGGACGCAAGCAGTCGATCCATTACAAGGGGGAGATCAACCTGGTGACCGAGGTGGACCGTCAATCCGAGGCATACATCATGGGGAGGATCCGTTCGGCATTTCCCGATCACGGGATTCTCTCGGAGGAAAGCTCGGAGGTCCTGTCCCCTTCCCCTTACCGGTGGATCGTCGATCCCCTTGACGGGACGACGAACTATGCGCACAACTACCCCTGTTTCTGCGTCTCGATCGCCGTGGAACGGAACGGCGAGCTGCTGGCGGGGGCGGTGTTCGATCCCTTGCTCGAGGAACTGTTCACCGCGACGCCGGGGAAAGGGGCGTTCCGCAACGGCGAGCGCATCCACGTTTCCACGACGGAAAAACTGCGCCAGTCGCTGCTGGCGACGGGGTTCGCCTACGACGTGAAGACGACGCGCGACAACAACCTGGAGTTTTTCCGCGAGTTCGTTTTCACCGGGCAGGCGATCCGCCGGGATGGATCGGCGGCGCTGGACTTGTGCTACCTGGCCTGCGGCAGGTTCGACGGGTTCTGGGAGCTGAAACTCCGGCCGTGGGATACGGCGGCGGGCCTGCTGATCCTCACGGAGGCGGGGGGGGTGGCGACCCGCCTCGACGGATCGCCTTACGACATCCATCAGCCCGATATCCTGGCTTCCAACGGGCGGATCCACGGGCAGATGCTGGACGTAGTCAGGAAAACGAGGGAGGATACTCCCCGCCCCCGCTCTTGAGCGGAAGGAATATCCCCCCTATATGCCGCTTGCCCCCCGGAGGGGGGGTGCGTTACTTCTTTACCCCTTCGACCAGCGTGATCCCGTACTTGTCGTTCTGGAACGGGTGGACCGTCGGGAACTTCGCGAAGAGCCAGCCGTGGAAGATCTCTTTCTGGTTCTGCAGGACCTCCATCTGGGCCGCGGGGTTCTCCGGATTGTTCGAGCTCGAAGTGATCGAGTCGGCGGCCATGGTGAAGTGCGGCAGGAACTCGCCGATCTTGACGACGAGGTCGGAGTCGGGGACCTTGAACTCCGAATTCAGCGGAATCGAATATTCCTTCTTGGATTTCTTCTCCTTGTACTCCACCTGGATCTTGACGGCCTTCCAGGTTCCTTTCACTCCCTCGGGGACGACGACTTTCTTTTCCGGGCCGCCGCCCATCGGGGGCATGCCCCCGTGCTGGTCGGGCATCTCCTGGCCGGGCATCGGCGGCGGGGGAGCCTTCTCCTTCTTCTTGCAGGAGGGCAGGGCGAGGGCGAACACCAATAGGACGACGGTCAACAATGTGATTTTCTTCATCGTTCCTCCTCTTTCGTTCTTTACTTGACTTGAACGTTCGGGATGATCGGGTGGTTCGAATTCTTAATTCTCCGGATGTCAAACATCGTGGCGGAGAGGGAGGGATTCGCCCGATGAGCCTCCGGCGGTCTCGCCTACGGCCGCCCGGCGGCTCGCTTGCCTTCCGCCCTCCACAAGGTCGGGCTCTTCCTCGCTATCCGCTCGGCGGCAAGCTCGCGTTCGAATCCCCGGATCTCCG
>JBLNFH010000360.1:0-2836 GCA_050263475.1 Deltaproteobacteria bacterium | reverse complement strand
GATTCGGTCCAGGGATGCGACGCGGCAGCCGGGGTAGGCGCCTGCTCCCTCCAGGGGCTTGCCGGTACGGGCACTCACATCTTCCAGATCGCCGACGACGTGGACTTCCACCTCGCAGCCTTGAATTCCCCTCCCGGAGGCGCCACTGCGGCCGGCTCCCCCTGCCGGCACATCAACGCCGAACCGAGGTTCGGCGCCAACGGGCTGTGCGGCGCCATCCCCACCCTGGCGGAGGAGATGGCCGTCCTCATGCCGATCCCGCGCGCCATCCAGGCCCGGACGGGACAGAAGCTGCCCCAGCCGATGCTTCGGGCGGTGGACGTCAGCGGAAACGAGGCGACATGGGGGCAATACCTTTTCCCGTTCGGGATCAACCTGGGCGGGATTTCGCTTCAGGCATTCGCGGAGATCGATCTCAACCTGGTCAACACGCCGAACCTGTTCGAGGGGATCCCCTGGAACCTGGACCGGCGGATTTCACCGGGCGGATGCCTCGCTGCCGGCTGCGAGACGACCCCGCAGCCGCTCGACCCGTTCCCCGCTTCCGGCCTCGACCCGCGGACGGCGTTCCGGGACCTCATCCTCGCGCGGAATCCCGCATCCATCGGCGACGTGCCCCGCACCCCTTACGCCAATGCCAACTACAGCGCGTCGGGATATGACAATGTCATCCACCGGATCTTCGGCTACGTCGACCCGAACCAGCAGAGGCGGCCCGGGGCGGCCAACCTGACGACGTCGGGCGAGTTTCCCGCCGACGCCCTCCCCGATGTGGACGTTCTCTCCGGCAACTTCAACGGGACCAGCGCGATTGCGCCGTTCCCGCCCGTGAATCCGGCGGGACAGGCGATCACGGCGGTCGCGCCCGTCGTGCTGGTGTGCGCCCAGGCGAACTCCCCGGTAACCGGGGTCGCCCTGGCGGCCAGCCCGCCGAGCCCGCAGGGGAGCGGATCCGCCGTCGCCTTCACGGCGTCGGCCAAAGGAACCAGCGGCGCGTACGAGTACCAGTTCCTCGGCAGGCGTGCCGGCTCCCCGGGCCCCTTGTCCATTGCCCGGTCGTACAGTCCCTCGGCCACGTGGAACTGGAGCGCCGCCGGCGTCCCGGGCGGCACCTACGAGATCCAGGTGCAGGCCCGCAACGCAGGCTCCGCGGCGCCCTTCGAGGCGACCCAGACCCTCAACTACACCGTGACAACGCCCGCAGCCACGGACGTGACCCTGGCCCCCGCGCCGGCCGGCCCGCAAACGCCCGGCACCCTTGTCACCTTCAACGCCGCGGTTTCCGGAGGCGGGGCCTACGAGTACGAATTCCTGGGCCGTCCCGTCGGAGGAACCATCGCCGTTGCACAAGCCTACAGCACCCTCGCCTCCTGGATCTGGAACACCTCCGGGGCGCCCCCCGGCAACTGGGAGATCACGGTGCTGGCCCGCAGCGCCGGGTCCTCCGCTGCGTTCGAGGCGATCCGATCGATCCTCTACGGCATCACCGGCGGCACGGTCACCGCGACACTATCCGCGAGCCCGGCGAGCCCGCAACCGGCCGGCACGCCCGTCGCCTTCACCGCGTCGGCCGGCGGCGGAACCGGCCCCTACGAATACCAGTTCCTCGGCAGGCGGGTCGGAGACCCTGCATTCGGCATTGCCCAGGCGTACGGGCCTTCGAATTCCTGGACGTGGGCCGCGGCCGCAGGTAACTGGGAGGTCCAGGTGATGGCGCGCAACGTCGGCTCGGCCGCGCCGTTCGACGCGGTCGCGACCGTCACCTACACCGTCAACTGACAAAAGGAGATTCCCGATGGCGAACGAAACACCCTCCTGCAGGCGCGCAGCACCGATCCTCGCCGCCGTGCTGTTTCTGTTCGCGGGATCCTTCTCCTTCGCGCTGGATCCGGACCCGGTGGCGATCCGGATCCTGGCGAGCAATTTCGGGATGGGGTCGCTGAGGGGCGTCGTGTTACCGGAGTCTTCCCAGATATCGACCTTCGTCCAGGACCGGACGGCAGCGGTCCGGCTCGGGAAGGCTCTGTTCTGGGACATGCAGGTCGGCAGCGACGGCCAGGCCTGCGGCTCCTGCCATTTTCACTCCGGCGCTGACGACCGGGCGAAGAACCAGCTCCAGCCGGGGCTCAACGGCGGCGACACCGTCTCCGGCAACAATCCGTTCAACGGATTTCTCGACTACCCGGGCTTCGGGCCGAACTACACGCTGACCGCGGGCGACTTTCCATTTCACCTCCTCTCCGACACCGCGAACACGAATTCCTCCGTCCTTCGCGACACCAACGACGTGGTTTCCTCGCAAGGCGTGTTCAAGGCGAACTTCCTGGGGATCGATCCCCTCGCGATGCACGACGTGGGAGCCCCCGTCCCGGATCCGGTCTTCCACGTCAACGGGATCAACACGCGCAGGGTGGAGCCGCGGAATACTCCCACGATGATCAACGCGGCGTACAATATCGCCAGCTTCTGGGAGGGCCGGGCCAACTTCTTTTTCAACGGGGTCAATCCCTTCGGGCCGCTGGACTCTACCTCCGGCATCCATGAGAACGTCGGCGGCGTGCTGACGCAGACAACCCTCCGGATCCCCCTGTCGAGCCTGGCATCCCAGGCTGTGGGGCCTCCGTTGAGCGAGAACGAGATGTCCTTCGTCGGTCGGAAATTCCCCGATGTGGGGAGGAAACTGATCCCCCGGCAGCCTCTCTCCTATCAGCTTGTGCACCCGCAGGACAGCATCCTGGGGCCGCTTTCGCGGGCGACGCTCAATCCGGACGGGACGGCGGGGGGGCTTCCGGGACTGAGCGCGACCTACGACAACATGATTCGTACCGCCTTCAAC
>JBLNFH010000359.1:0-11530 GCA_050263475.1 Deltaproteobacteria bacterium | reverse complement strand
ATCCGCCTGCCTACGAGCATGCCCCGCTCCTTTGCGGCCAGGGGTTCCCATCCGCGGATACCGGCCGGTTTCTCGCTGGATTGATTATATCGCGGCGATCCCCGGATTCGGGACCGGAAACTGTTCCCGGTGAACGTGCATCCTTACGCGTGCGTTATGAATCCCGAAAACCCGCGGTCGGCACATCGGATTCAGCGAAAAATCGACAGGAGGGCTCCACGATGAAGAACGTCCGGGAATCGGCAGTGGTATTCGTGCTTGCGCTGTTCGTGCTGTTCCTGCTCCCCCACCAGGCCCTGGCGGCCTCACCGGCGTCCGGGCAGGCTCCCGAGCCCGCGAAAATGGAATCGAAATCGGGCTGCCCGTGCGACGGCGGAGGGTGTGATTGCGGCTCGTGCGGGAAAGAGTGCCAGTGCGGGCATATGCACGGCGGGCACGGCAAGCCGCACATGATGATGGGTGGGATGGAGGGGATGAAGCAGCACATGGAGGAGGTCCGGAAAACCGTCACGGCGCTGCGCGATCACGAGAAGAAGATGGAAGGGATCACCGACCCCGCGGGGTTCCGCAAGGCGGCCATGGAGCACTTCCGGATGCTCGACGACCTCCAGGAGTCCCACGTGAAGCACATGGAGTCGATGATGGGCGGCAAAGGCCATGAACACCATCACCAGTGACGGTCGCAGGCGAACGGGCAGGAGCGGGGACCCGCAGGCATTCGATGAAGGTTCCGCCTACGCCGACCGGAACATGAAGCAGGCGGCCCCGACCCGGCAAAGCGTGCCCCAAAGGGAACCGAGCTTCAGCGGCTGCCGCATGTAGATGGTCACGAAGGAAGAGGGCCCCGTCCCGTCGGACGGGGCCCTCCCGGACCGGCCGTTCCGTTTTGCGCCGGGGCTACACGATCCCGTGGGAGATCATGGCCCGGGCGACCTTGATGAAGCCGGCGATGTTCGCCCCCACCACCATGTTCCCGGGGGACCCGAACTCCTCGGCGGCCTCCGAGCATATCGTGAAGACGTTCTTCATGATCTGCCGCAGCTTGGCGTCGGTCTCCTCGAACCCCCACGCCTCCCGGCTGGCGTTCTGCTGCATCTCCAGGCCCGAGGTGGCCACGCCGCCGGCGTTGGCCGCCTTCCCGGGCCCGTAGGCGATGCCCGCCTGGATGAACACGTGGACGCCCTCCGGGGTGGTCGGCATGTTCGCCCCCTCCCCCACCGCGATGCAGCCGTTCTTCACGAGCTTCCTCGCGTCCTTCCCCGTGATCTCGTTCTCCGTAGCGGACGGAAAGGCGACGTCGCAGGGGATGTCCCAGATGTTGCCGTTCGGGGTGTACCGCGCGCCCTTGTGGTATTCGCTGTAGTCCTTGATCCGCCGGCGCTCGACTTCCTTGAGCTGCTTGATCGTCTCGAGGTTCATCCCCTTCTCGTCGTAGACCACGCCGTTGGAATCGCTCATCGCGATGACCTTCCCGCCGAGCTGCTGCACCTTCTCCAGCGTGTAGATCGCCACGTTCCCCGAGCCGGAGACGATGACCTTCTTCCCCTTGAAGCCGTTCTTCCGCGCCTTGAGCATCTCATCGACGAAGTAGGTGCAGCCGTAGCCGGTCGCCTCCGTGCGCACCTGGCTGCCGCCGTAGACCAGGCCCTTGCCGGTCAGGACGCCGGCCTCGAACTTGTTCGTCAGCCGCTTGTACTGCCCGAAGAGAAACCCGATCTCCCGGCCCCCCACGCCGATGTCTCCCGCCGGGACGTCGGTGTGCTCGCCGATGATCCGCCACAGCTCCGTCATGAAGCTCTGGCAGAACCGCATGAACTCCCCGTCGGATTTCCCCTTCGGGTCGAAATCCGACCCGCCCTTCGCCCCCCCGATCGGCAGCCCGGTCAGGGAATTCTTGAAGATCTGCTCGAACCCGAGGAACTTGATGATGCCCAGGTAGACCGAGGGGTGGAAGCGCAGCCCCCCCTTGTACGGCCCCAGGGCGCTGTCGAACTGGACGCGGAATCCCCGGTTGATCTGGACCTCCATCCGGTCGTCCTGCCAGGGCACCCGGAAGATCGTCTGGCGCTCCGGCTCGCAGATCCGCTCGATGACCTTCGCCTCGGCAAATTCCGGATACTTGACCAGGACCGGCCCCAGCGATTCGAGCACCTCCTTCACCGCCTGGTGGAACTCGACCTCCCCCGGGTTGCGCTTGATGACGTCCTGGAATATCGCTTCGAGTCTCTCCGTCAGTGCCATGATCTTTCCTCCCTTTCCCCGGCATGGAAACGATGGATTGGCGCCGCCTGCGGGGCGCCCCGTGACCCGACTTTACCGCTTCCCCCGCGCCGGTCAAGACAAACCGTTCAAATCGGGTATAATCGGGTATCCCATCTCGGCGGGAGAATCATGGACCATCGTCTGGACAACCGGCTGGCGGGCGTCTCCCCTTCCGAATGGCCCGGTCTCCTCGCGAGGATCTCCGAGATCGACGAGTTCAAGGGGTGGTGGAGGGGGCGGTATTCCCCGCCTCCGTCCTACCTGGGGGGACTGCGGAAAAAAACGATCGTTCGGTCGGCGAATGCCTCCCTCGGCGTCGGCTGGGTCGGGCTCCCACGGCCGGTGGGAGACGCGGCCTCCGCGCTTCCGCCCGCCCTGTCCGAGACGCTTCGCCGGGCCTCCGCCGCCCGGTACGCGCACCTGGTGAAGACGGTGTTCGACGGGCCCGGGGAGATCCCGCTGTCCCGGGAGACGATCTTCGGGTTCCACGCGGAGCTGATGCGATACTCCCCCGGCGACCCGGCCCTCCGCGGCGCCTACCGGTCCCTGCCCGACCGTTCCGAGTACCTGCCGCGGCGGACCGCCGAGTCGATCGCGCTGCGGCCCGCGGCGCCCGGATCGATCCCGGGAGCGATGGACGCGCTGCTGCGGTGGACCAACTCCCGCCTCGACTCGGGGAGGACCCACCCGCTGCTGTTGACGGCCTGCTTCCTGCTCGAGTTCCTCGCGATCCGGCCGTTCGCCTCCGGGAACGGCCGGACGAGCCGGCTCCTGACCAACCTGCTCCTGTTGCGGGGAGGCTACAGCTACCTTCCCTATGCGTCGCTCGACAAGGTCGTCGCGGAGCGGAAGGTGGAGTACTACATTGCCTTGCGGAAAAGCCAGTCGTCGCTGCAGCAGCCGCGGCCGGACATGGGGCCGTGGTTTCTGGCCTTCCTCGATGCGCTGCGGATCCATGCCGGCGAGCTCCGGCAGGCGCTTGCCCCCCTGCCGGCGGAAGGCCGGCTTTCGGAAAAGCAGGAAGGCGCGCTTGCGCTGTTCGAACGTCACCGGGAGATCACCAACCGGCTCGTTTCGGCGGAGCTCGGCCTGCCGCGGGAGACCGCCAAGCAGGTCCTCACTCGCCTCGTCTCCCTCGGGCTGATATCCCGCTTCGGCGCGGGGAGGGCCGTCCGGTACCGGAAGGCGGATCCGGCGTAGGCGGCCTCCGAACAACGGCGGAGCCGGCAGGGACGGATGCCGCTCCGCTACGCGAAGTAACAGACGGCGCGCTGCTTGAGGGAATCGGCGTTGAGGTGGAGCGCCCGCCCGCCGGGGCCGGCCGGCAGGTCGATGACGCGCACCACGCCGGACCGTTCGGCCTCCTCCGGAAGCAGGCCGGCGAGACGGTTTTCGGCCTTCAGGACGAACCCCTCGTTCAGGTAGCTCCCCTTCCCCTTCGGGAAGATCGCCAGGTAGAGCATGTTCGTTTCGACCAGGTCGTTGAAGAAATGCGTCCCCAGCGACACGTCCGGGATGACGTTTTTCCCCATGGCGACGATTTCGCAGAGCACGGAGATCGTGGCGATCTCCGAGAACGAGACGGGCACGCCCAGCGAAGGCATCTTGGTCCCCCATCGCCCCGGCCCGAGCAGCAGCACGGTCTTCCGCTTCCCCTTCTCCTCCAGGTGAGTGAGCTTCCCGATCAGGCGAGCCACCGAGTGGCGCTCCCCGATCGGCATCTCCCCGTAGACGGACGGGACCACGCAGATCAGGCGGTCGATCACCGCGTGCGAGCTCTGGCCGATGATCGGGCCGTGGGATTCGAAGACCAGGTCCTTCTTCGGGATCGTTCGCGGGGGGGGCAGGATCCTCCCTCCCTCCTTCACCTGGAGGGGGCGGCATTGGACGAGGTTGATCCGGTAGCTTCCGTCCTCGAGGAAGTTGGCGGTGAACTCCACGTCGACCGGGTACTCGTAGGCGTCCCGCAGGACGGAAAGCATCTCGCGCATATCGGGGACGAACGAGGTCGCGGAGAGCAGGCGGTCGAAGGTGAGGACGCATCGGGCAGGCCCCGCCGCCGCGCCGCCGGTTCGCGCCCGCCCTCCCGCCGCCTCCTTGCGCGCCGCGAACATCTCGATGGGCAGGTCCGGGCTGTCCTGCACGACGTCGTCGACGTTCAGCGACACGAACCGGTTCGCGGACAGGTCCAGCGCGTCGACGCGCCGCTGGGCGTACTCCACGACCTCGCCGAAATCGGTCTCCGGGCGCCGCAGGGGGGCGTTGAGCGCCACGAGGCGCGTGTAGTCGTCGTCGGAGCGCTCGACGGCCCGCGTGCCGAGGCCGAACACGATCCGCAGCATGCCCGACTGGGGCTCGATGTATTCGCTCCAGCAGAACGGGTTGTAGGAGAGCCCCACGCCCGCGATCTGCGGGTAGAACAGGTGCCCGTGGATGGCGCCGGACACCCGCTGCACGAGAAGCGCCATCTGCTCGTCCCCGTCGAGGAGCCCCCGGTGGGCCCGGTAGAGCAGCGCGTCCTCGCTCATCGTGCTCGCATAGACGGTCCGGACGGCCGACAGGAACGCCTCGAGCCGCTCCCCCGGGGACCCCTGGTTCGGGCAGAACACGCTCTCGTACTTCCCCGTGAAGGCGTTGCCGAAGCTGTCCTCCAGGAGGCTGCTCGAACGGACGATGATGGGCGACTGGCCGAAGTACTCCAGCATCGCGAGGAACTGGTCGCATAGGAACGACGGGAAGCTCCCCGACAGGATTTTCCGGCGCGCCTCCTCCGTCCCTTCGAGGAATGAAGCCGTGTTCCGCTGGTCGCGCCGGGCCTGCCAGCACCCGTTGCGGACCAGGAAGGTGTAAAAGACATCCGAGCCGATGTAGAAGGAATCGTGGCTCTCCATCCGCCCGCGCCAGCGCCCGTCCGTCCGCCCCAGGATGGCGCGCGACAGGAGCATGCCCACGGATTTGCCGCCGATCAGCCCCGTCCCGATCATCCGCTTCCGTATGGCCAGCAGATCCGACAGGTCGAAGTAGCGCTCCGCCAGGCCGATCACCCGCTCGTCGCGGCTCACCATCATCCGCAGGAGGCGCGGGAAGATCCCCTCGGCTTCCTCCTCCGGCCGCAGCCCGTTCTTGACCCCCTCCAGGATTTCGCGCGCCTGCAGGAATTTCCGGTCCCAGATGTCCAGCGTCCGGGAGACGGCGTCGACCCGCTGCTCCGTGATCTGCGCCAGCACCTCCGAGAGGACGGCGCTCTCCGTCAGCGGGCGGAATTCCCCCCCGTCCCACACGTGGGGGAGGTACATCGTCGGCGAGTGCCGCTGGTGGACCTTCAGGGGGTGCACGTACAGGCTTCCGTCGTGCCGGAAGACATCGATCAGCAGCTGGGTCGTATCCCGGATGGCCGAGACCGCCTCGAACGAGTGGCAGTCCCGGAAGAGGGCGAAATACGTGATGGTCTCGAGCTCGTACAGGTACGGGCAGGTCACCATGAAAAAGTTGCCCAGCATCAGGTCGCTGTACCAGTCGGCGGCGAGGTCCGACAGGCAGTCGAACAGGAAGAAGGTCCCGCGGCCCGCCTTCTCGATCACCTTGTGGATCTCGGCGGTGAACGTCTCGAAACCCACCTCGGGGCGCAGGCGGTGGATCTCCGCGCCGCTGCCCGCGCTCACGAGCTCCGGGTGCCGGGCGAACCGGAAGTAGACGAGCTTCTTCCCCTCCCGGAGTGCGTCCTTGCGGAACGGCGCCGCGAAGGGAACGTAGTCCTCGACGGAGTCCACCTGCCAGACGATGTTGTCGCCCGGCAGCAGCCCCCGGATCACCCCGTCCAGCCCCGGCAACCCCGTGCTCAATGGTCGCGAGCCGGCTTTCATCGGCTTCCTCCCGCGGCGGGCATGGCCCGCCGGACCCGACTCCACGGGGTATTTTACCACCGCGGGAGGAAAGCCATGGAGGACGGGAGGGAGATGGGTATAATGGCGGTAAGCCGCCGCGGGAAGCGGCGCACGCCTGATCGCGGGGAGCCATGAAGCAGGTCGACCTGGTCCTTCTCCATCCGCCGAGCGTCTATCGCTTCCGCGAACTCCCGATCTTCCATGGTCCGATCAGCGACGTCATCCCCTCCTCGTCCATTTTCGAGAATTACCCGATCGGTTTCCTGACGATGTCGGAATACCTCAGTCGGCACGATATCACCGTGAGGATCGTCAACCTCGCCATGAAGATGCTCCGGGATTTCTCCTTCGACGCGGACAGCTTCCTTTCGAAACTGCATCCGGCCGCCTTCGGCATCGACCTCCATTGGCTTCCCCATGTGGACGGCGCCTTGAGCCTCGCGGAGGCGATCAAACGGCTGCATCCCGACATCCCGGTCATCTTCGGCGGCCTGTCCGCGACCTATTACCGGAAAGAGATCATGCGCGACTATCCCTGCGTGGATTTCCTCCTCTGCGGCGATTCGACCGAAGAGCCCCTCCGCTTGCTCATGGAGGCCATCATCTCCCGCGGGGATTACGGGATCGTGCCGAACCTGGTGTGGCGCGACGAGGACGGGAAGGTCACCGAGAACGGCATTTCCTATCGGCCCACCAACCTCGATTACGTGCACTTCGATTATTCCCATCCGATAAAAATGACCATGAAGTACCATGACCCATCCGGCTACCTGCCGTTCCGGAACTGGCTGTCCAACCCGGTCATGGCGGTTTTTTCCTGCCGCGGATGTTTCCATGATTGCGTCTCGTGCGGAGGGTCGGCGTCCGCATTCCGCGGGATCTGTAAACGGGAGCGGCCGGCGTTCCGGTCCCCGGAACTCCTGGCCAAGGACATCCGGAATATCGCGAGGGTTACCGGGGCGCCGGTCATGGTCATCGGCGATCTCCTCCAGGCCGGGAAGGAATATGCCGAGAGGTTTTTGCGGGCCGTGAAAAAATACCGGATCCGGAACGAGCTGGCGATCGAGTTTTTCCACCCCCCGCCGGCCGACTTCGTGCGGAGGGTGGCCGATTCCGTCGTCAACTTCAACGTGGAGATCTCGCCCGAGTCCCACGATCCGCTCGTGCGCAAGGCATTCGGGAAAACCTTCGACAACGACGAACTGGAAGCGTCGATCGAGGCGTTCGTCCGCAGCACGTGCCGGAGGCTCGACCTGTTTTTCATGGTCGGGCTTCCCCACCAGGATTACCGGTCGGTCATGGAAACCGTGGAGTACTGCGGCGAACTGCTGCGCAGGTACGGCGGCACCAAAAAACTTCTCCCCATGTTCGCCCCCCTGGCCCCCTTCGTGGATCCCGGAAGCAGGCTCTTCGAGGAGGCGGAATCCTTCGGCTATCGGCTCTTTTACCGGACCCTTGGGGAACACCGGCAGGCCATGCTCATGCCGACCTGGAAGCACCGGCTGAATTACGAGACGGAATGGATGACGCGGGACGAGATCGTCCGCGCCACCTATGACGGGGCCCTGAAGCTCACCGAGTTGAAGGCCGCCCACGGGGTGCTGGACAAGGGGAAGGCCGAGGAGATCAAGCAGCATATCCGGATGGCCAAGGAACTCTTCAAACGCATGGAAAATGCGCCGGCCATCGACGCTTCCCTCGAAAAGGAGATCTTCCGGCTCAACCAGCTGGATTCCCTGTGCGGCAAGCATGAACTGGAATGGCCGGTGAAAGGCTGGAAACTCCACCTGATGAACTTCTTCCGGTTGCTGGTCCGGTAATACGGGGAGATGTCCCCCCCAAAAAAAGGGGGGGCATTTCAAGCCCCCCGTTCCCTCCGGCGTGCGCCGCCGGTTGTCCGGTTGGTTGACTAGCTCCCCCCCTTGTCCGCGATTTTCCGGTAATAGTAGCCGTCCCACATCGCCTTCGTGAGCCTCAGGTCTTCCGTCAGCACGAGGTAGAGGTGCACCGCGGTGAACGACAGGAAGACCCACATGACGGTCGTGTGCCAGATGCGGACGGAGACCGCCCCTCCGAAAAGCGAAAGGACCGGCGCGAAGGCGGCCGGCCAGTACAGCGCGAACCCCAGGACCGCCTGCAGGAAGGAGACGACGAACAGTCCCGCGTAGGCGAACTTCTGGAGCCCGTTGTACTTGGCGTAGTCCGGCTTGGCCCGGCAGAGGAAGAGGTAATACCGCAGGACCGGGCCGATCTCCCCGAGGTCGGAGACGGCGGGCATCGCGATCGCGTACTTTCCCAGGGCGAAAAAGAAGTAGACGTGGAGGATTCCGAGGAAGAGGAACAGGTACCCCGACACCAGGTGGACGAACCGGGCGGTCAGCATCGACCCGAACACGGAAAACCCGGGGTAGTGGATCTGGATGCCCGACAGGATCAGCAGGATCGTGTCGACGACGTGGGTCCAGTGCGTGAACCGCTCCACGGCATCGTGCTTGTAATATCGCTCCTCCGCCATCGGCTTCCCCCCTCCCCCGTCAGACGACCCGGAATTCCTTCACCTCGTTCGTGACCGGGTGGATGATGTGCACGGCGCAGGCGATGCACGGGTCGAACGAATGGACCACGCGCAGCACCTCGAGCGGCTTGTCCGGGTCGTGAACCGGGGTGCCGACGAGCGCCGTCTCGATCGGGCCGCGGACCCCCTTGTCGTCCCGCGGGGAGGCGTTCCAGGTCGTGGGAACGACGCACTGGTAGTTCTTCAGCCGGTGCCCCTCGATCACGTTCCAGTGGGCGAGCGCCCCGCGGGGGGCCTCCCACAGACCGACCCCCTGCCCCTTTTCGGGGACGTCTTTGTTCGTGAAATACTTCGTGTCCCCCTTCTTGATGTTCGCGATGAGGTCCCCCGCCCAGTCCGCCATGGCGTCGACGACCAGCTTGGTCTCCAGCACCCGCGCCGCGATCCGGCCCAGGACCGACAGGAGAACCTCCGGCTTCCCCTGCTGCCCCAGGGCCTTCAACGTCCCATCGACCATCCCCTTCACCTTCTCGTTGCCCGATGCGTAGGCGACGAGAACCCGGGAGAGCGCGCCGACCTCCATCGGCTTCCCGTGGATGCGCGGGGCTTTCAGCCACGAATATTTCGCATCCCCCATCTTCGTGAATTTCGGCTCGGTCTTCCCGTCCATCGGGTTGCGCTTCCCCGAGTCGTCCGAGTACCACGAATGGTCGACGAACTCCGTGACGTCCTTCGCCCCGACGTCCTTGACCTCGAGTTTCCCGTCGAAGATCGCCCCGGGAGGCAGCATCCGCTTCTTCGGGTCGAGGGAGGCGTCCTCGAAGACGCCCCAGGCGAGGTAGTTCCCCACCCCCTTCCCGATGCCCGCGTAGCCCAGGTAATGGGGAGCGATCGCCAGCACGTCGGGCAGGAATACGGAGTCGACCCATCGCTGGAGCTTCTTGATCCGCCACAGGACGTCGGCCATCACCTCGACCGTGGGCACGAAGGTCGTACCGCCGGGAGGGGTGCTCATGTGCATCGGCATCTTGCCACCGAGCATGGCGGTTACCGCGGAGGCCTCCTTCTGCATCTCGAGCGCCTCGAGGTAGTGCGCAACCGCCAGGAGATTCAGGTCCGGCGGGAGCCGGTATTCCGGGTGCCCCCAGTAGCCGTTGGCGAACGGCCCCAGCTGGCCGCTCTCGACGAACTTCCGGATCCGGGCCTGGACGTCCTGGAGGGACTTCTCCTTCGGGCTGGCATTGAGGGCGGAGACGACGTCCACGTAATCCAGTGCGTTCAGGTGATAGAACCAGAGGATGTGGGAGTGGACGAACTGGCTCCCCTCGATCAGGTTCCGCACGAGGCGCGCGTTGTCGGGGGGCTTCACCTGGAAGGAATCCTCGAGCGACAGGGTGCTCGTGTGCCCGTGGGAGACGGGGCAGACGCCGCAGATCCGCTGGGTGACGAACCAGGCGTCCCGCGGGTCCCTGCCCTGCAGGATGATCTCGAACCCCCGGAACAGCGTGCCGGAGCTCCAGGCGTCCTTGACCTTCCCGTTCTCGACCTCGACTTCGATCCGCAGGTGCCCCTCGATGCGGGGGATCGGATCGATGACCACTCGCTTAGCCATGGGATCTCCTTCTCGCGCCCGGCGCCCGAAGTTACGCGTTGCCTTCCTTCTTCTTCTCCGCCCGCACCGCCTTGCCCACCGCATGGCCCGCGATCGCCGCGCCCGTGGCGATCGCGATGCCGACCCCGATCTTGTCGGCGGTCAGGTCCCCGTACGGCAGGGCGACGTTGGCGAGCCTCCCGTAATACGGGGCGAAGTTGTCGTACCACCGGATCTCGGCGCACCCGATGCAAAGCCCCCCGATCTCGATGCACCAGGACTGCTTCGAATTCCAGCGCGTCTTGGGGCATTCCGACCAGGTCTCCGGCCCCTTGCACCCGACCTTGTAGAGGCAGTACCCCATCGCCTCTTCCTTCGAACCGAACACCTCCACGAAGTGACCGGCGTCGAAGTGGGTGCGGCGCGGGCAGTTGTCGTGGATCTTCCTTCCGTAGAACATCTTCGGCCGTCCCTTATCGTCCAGCGGGGGCACCTTGCCGGACGTCAGCACGTAGACCGCCGTGCCGACCAGCCATTCCGGGTTCACCGGGCAGCACGGGAGGTTGATGACCTTTCCCTGCATCCGGAGCGCCTCGCCCACCCCCTTGATCCTGCTCGGGTTGGGCGCGGCCGCGGGAACCCCGCCGTCCACCGCGCAGGAACCGATGGCGATGACGGCCTTGGCGTTGCCGCACACCTCCTTCGCGATGTCCAGCATCTCGCGTCCGCCGATCACCCCGTGGCCGGGCACCGTCGGGATCCCCCCTTCGCCGATGCAGATGTAATCCTTGCCCGCCACGGACTTGGCCAGGAGCTCGTCGGCCTGCTTGCCCGCCGCGGCCATGATCGACTCGTGGTAGTCCACGCTCAGGATGTCGAGCACCAGGTCCGCGGTGGAGGGGGTGTCCGTCTTGATGAACGATTCCGTGCACCCGGTGTCGCTGGCGAAATGGAGCCAGACGACCTTGGGCCTGCCGGCGGAGGCCTTCTCCAGGGCGCGCGCCAGCTTCGGTGCGAACGCCTGCGGCAGCCCGAACATCGCTACCGCGCTCCCGGCGATCTTCATGAAGTCGCGGCGGGTCAGGCCTTCCCCCCTTTTGGTCAGCATCGCAAGACCTCCTCCCTGCGGGCGATCGACGAACGCAAAGTCCCAAAAATAGTAAAAAACGATTTTATTATTGTCAAGACAATACGAAATCATGCCCGGTCACACAGGATAAGTACTGTTTTTATATAAATGATTTTGGATTTTATTATATGTTTTAAAAAAAACCCGAT
>JBLNFH010000358.1:0-10229 GCA_050263475.1 Deltaproteobacteria bacterium | reverse complement strand
GGCGATCCGGGTGACCCGGGTCCCGATGGGGCTCCGCCACCGCATCCTTTCCTCGCTGGCCGATCCCAACATCGCCTACATCCTGATGATGATCGGCATCTACGGGATCTTCTTCGAGCTCTCCAACCCGGGCGCGGTGTTCCCGGGGATCGTCGGCGGCATCTCCCTGATCCTGGGGTTCTATTCCCTGCAGACCCTGTCGGCCAACTACGCCGGTTTTCTCCTGATCGCCCTTTCGATCCTCCTCTTCATCCTCGAGGTCAAGGTCCACTCGTACGGCGCGCTGACGATCGGTGGGATCGTGTCGCTCCTCCTGGGGAGCCTGATGCTGTTCCGCTCTTCCGCCGATCCGTACCTTCGGATATCGTGGGGGGTGCTCCTGACGATGATCGGCGCTTCCGTGGCCTTTTTCACGACGGTGGTCACCCTGGCGGTTCGCAGCCAGATGCGGAAGCCCGTCACGGGAGCGGAGGGGATGATCGGGGAGACCGGGGAGGCGATGTCGGATTTCACCGGAGAGGGGAAGGTGTTCGTCCTCGGGGAGTGGTGGAACGCGCGGTGCGGCGTCCCGCTGAAGAAGGGGGACAAGGTGATCGTCACCGGCCGGGAGGGCATGACGCTCCTCGTAACGCCCAGGGATGCCCGCACCTGAATGGGACCGCTCGAGAAAATCGCCGAAGGAGGAAACGGAATGGTTCCGTACCTAGCGCTGCTGGTCATCGTGATCCTGTTCCTGTACAGCGCCATCAAGATCCTGAACGAATACGAACGGGGGGTGATCTTCCGGCTGGGACGCGTCATCGGGGCCAAGGGGCCGGGGCTCATCCTGCTGATCCCCGTCATCGACAAGATGGTCCGGGTGGACCTGCGCGTCGTGGCCATGGACGTTCCTCCCCAGGACGTCATCACGAGGGACAACGTCTCGATCAAGGTGAGCGCGGTGCTCTACTTCCGGGTCCTGGACCCCAATCGCGCGATCATCAGCGTGGAGAACTACCTGTATGCCACCTCCCAGCTGGCGCAGACGACCCTGCGGTCGGTGTGCGGGCAGGCCGAGCTGGACGACCTTCTCTCCGAGCGGGAGAAGATCAATGCGCACATCCAGGAGATCCTCGACAAGGATACCGAGCCCTGGGGGATCAAGGTCGCGAAGGTGGAGATCAAGCACATCGACCTGCCGCAGGAAATGCAGCGTGCGATGGCCAAGCAGGCCGAGGCCGAGCGGGAGCGGCGCGCCAAGGTGATCGGGTCGGAAGGGGAATACCAGGCGGCGCAGAAGCTCGCGGACGCGGCGGAGATCATCGCCGCCCAGCCGATCGCGCTGCAGCTGCGCTACCTGCAGACGCTGCGGGAGGTGGCGGCGGAGAACAACTCCACGACCATCTTCCCGGTTCCGATCGACCTGTTCACTCCCTTCATGGAGATCGCGAAGGCCATGAAAGGCACGATCCCGCCGGCGGGCGGCGCACCCCCGCGGGGGTAAGATCCCCGTCGATGAGCCGGAGCCGCCCGATATCGGGGAGCGCGATCGCCGTCGCTCGCGCTTTTCCTCCCTTTCCGGTCGGCGGCCCCTCGGAGCTCGACCCCTCCCCCCGTAGCCGCAGGGTCGGGCTCTCGCTCCTTCTTTTTTCCGCCGTCG
Source organism: Deltaproteobacteria bacterium (assembly GCA_050263475.1). GTDB lineage: Bacteria > Desulfobacterota > Deferrimicrobia > Deferrimicrobiales > Deferrimicrobiaceae > FEB-35. The sequence goes on along the minus strand of JBLNFH010000358.1, from coordinate 8,590 downwards.
TCGCTTTCATTTTCGGAGGGTGCGCGGGGGCCCCACCGCGGGGGGGGGTGCCTTCCGCGGGGGAGGCGCCGCCCGCCGTGGGGATTCCGCCGGCCCCCGGGGGTCCCCCCCCGGAGGTTGCGCATCCCCCCGCGCCGCTGCCAGCGGTTCGCACGTCCTCCGCATCCGGGCGGCCCGTGCGGGTTCTTTTGGGCGGGGCGCGGAAAGCGCTTTCGATCGGGGGGGAGTCGATCCGGGCGTGGAATTCCTCCGGGACCCTGGTGGCCGGTCCCGGCGGCGCGGTGGATCTTTCCGCGAACGGGGAGAAGATCCGGTGGGGTCGTGAGAAAACCCTGTCTTCGCCGATCGACGTCGCATCCCCTTCCGGCATTCGCATCAACGGGAAGCAGCTTGTCGGCAGGGTCCGGGTTTCGGCCCGGAAAGGCAGGCTCCTGGCGGTGGCGGTGGTACCGCTGGAGGAGTATGTCGCGGCGGTCGTCAGCCGGGAGGCCCCAAGCTCCTTCCACGCCGAGGCCCTCTCGGCCCTGGCGGTCGCGGTGCGGAGCTACGTTCTGCTGTCCATGGAGAAGCCGCGGGAGCCGACCCATGACGTGGTGGCCGGGGTGGAGGACCAGGTATTCGAGGGAATGGACGGCATCGCGGAGGTTTTCCGGAAAGCGGCGGAGTCGACAAGGGGGGAGGTCCTTGCGTACCGGGGGACCCTCGCGCGCCCGGTGTATCACTCCACGTGCGGGGGAATGACGGAAAACGCGAAAGACGCCTGGGGAACCGACGTGCCGTACCTTCGGTCTCTCGCTTGCGACGACTGCCGGGACAGCCCCTCATACCGGTGGGATTACCGGATGGACGCGAGGGAAGGCAGGAGGGTGGCGCTCACGCTGGGAGTGCGAGCGGCCGGGGCCTTGCGGATCGAGATTGCGGAAAGGTCCTCCACGGGCAGGGCGAGCCGGATCCGGATTTCATCGGGAGGGGTGTCTCGAGAGATCTCCGCTGCCGTCTTCCGGCGTGAAGCCGGCTATGCGCGCGTGAAAAGCCTGATGATGGAGATCGTTCCGGTCGGCAACGGTTGGGTGTTAACGGGAAGGGGATACGGCCACGGCGTGGGGATGTGCCAGTGGGGGGCCGACGGCATGGCGAAGCGGGGGAAGGCCTTCCGTGAAATCCTTGCGCGCTATTATCCGGGAACCGTGCTTTCGCGGAGCTCGCCCTGAAGACGGGGGAACTCGATTACCCGCTTCCTCCGGAGCTGATTGCCCAATCCCCGGCCGGGAAGCGGCGCGATTCGCGCCTGATGGCGGTCTGCCGGCGGACGGGGGAGATCCGCCACCTGCGGTTCCCGGGCATCTCGGGGCTTCTTCGGCGGGGAGATCTTCTCGTGCTGAACGACACGAGGGTGATCCGGGGCCGGCTTCGTGCCAGAAAGGCGACCGGGGCGGCCGTCGAGGTCCTCCTCCTGTCCCCCCGGGGCGCGCCGGAACCCGGGGGGGAGACCTGGGAAGCCCTGGCGCGGCCGTCGAAGCGGCTGCGGGAAGGGATGTCCTTCCGCGTGGGGGAGCGGCTGGGGGTCACGCTCCTGCGCCGGCTGGGAGAGGGACGGTGGACGGTGCGGCTTTCCGCGCCCGGTTCCGTTCCCGAGGCCCTCGAGAGCGCCGGCGAGGTTCCCCTTCCGCCGTATATCCGGAGAAAGGCGGGGGACCCGCTCCTGTCGATGGACGCGGAGCGGTACCAGACGGTATACGCGCGGCGGCCGGGCTCCGTCGCCGCACCCACCGCCGGCCTGCACTTCGAAAAGGACCTCCTCGAGGAAATCGCCTCCGCAGGGGTGTTGACGGCCATGGTGACCCTGTCGATCGGGTACGGGACGTTCTCCACGATCCGCTCCGGGGAGGTGGAGGACCATCGGATCCACGCCGAACCGTATCGCCTCGAGAGCGAGGCCGCCGCCGCGGTGGCGGATGCAAGGAAACGCGGGGGGCGCGTCGTCGCGGTGGGGACCACGAGCCTGAGAACGCTGGAGACGTGCGCCGGGCCCGACGGCCGGGTCGCGCCGTCCTCCGGCATGACCCGGCTGTTCATCACCCCGGGCTACCGGTTCCGCGCCGTGGACGCCCTGCTGACCAATTTCCATCTTCCCCGGTCGAGCCTGCTCGCGCTCGTAATGGCGTTCGGCGGGACGTGCCTGGTCCGGGAGGCGTACCGGCAGGCGGTAGCGGAGCGATACCGGTTTTTCAGCTACGGCGACGCGATGTTCCTCTATTAAGGGCGGCGGGATGACGATCGGGTTCCGGATCGAGGCGCGGGACGGGGGGACGGCCGCCCGTGCGGGGACGGTGACGACCGAAAGCGGCTCGTTTTCGACCCCTGCGTTCATGCCGGTGGGAACGGCGGCGTCCGTCAAGGGGGTATGGCCCTTCCAGCTTCGCGAGATGGGATACGCGTGCGTGCTCTCCAACACGTACCACCTCTACCTGCGCCCCGGCCACGAACGGGTGCGACGCCTGGGGGGGCTGCACCGGTTCATGGGCTGGGACGGCTCCCTCTTGACCGACAGCGGGGGGTACCAGGTGTTTTCCTTGAGCTCGCTGCGGAAGGTGACCGACGAGGCGGTGACCTTCCGGTCCCATATCGACGGATCGCTGCACGCGCTGTCGCCGGAGCTTGCGGTTTCGGCGCAGGAAGCGCTGGGATCCGACATCCGGATGGTCCTGGACGAATGCGTCGCATACCCCGCGGAGCGCCAAGAGGTGGAGGAGGCGGTGCGGCGGACCGCCGTCTGGGCGCGCAGGAGCCTCGACGCCGGCCGACGCGCGGAGGGAGGGCTGTTCGGGATCGTCCAGGGGGGGATGTTCCCGGACCTTCGGAAGCGAAGCGTGGAAGAGATCTGCTCGATGGAATTCCCGGGATACGCCATCGGCGGAGTGAGCGTCGGCGAGGGGAAGGAGCTCCTGCAGGAAACGGTGTCCTGCACCGCCCCGATGCTGCCGGAGGAGAAGCCCAGGTACCTGATGGGGGTCGGCACTCCCGCGGACATCCTGTTCGCCGTCTCCCGCGGCGTGGACATGTTCGACTGCGTCCTGCCCACCCGCAATGCCCGCAACGGGATGCTGTTCACCTCGGAGGGGCCGATGGTCGTCAAGCAGGCGCGCTTCGCGGAAGACCCGCTGCCCCCCGACGAGAAGTGCGGGTGCCCGACCTGCCGGTCCTTCTCCCGCGCCTACCTGCGCCACCTGTACCTGCAGAAAGAGATCCTGTCCTCGATGCTGATGACCGTCCATAACCTGTACTTCTACGCAGGGTGGATGGAGAGGATCCGACAGGCAATTTTGGTTGGAAATTTCGGGGAATTTGTGAAAGAATCACTCGGTTCAGGCAACGATTAGCTTCCGGCGGAGGTCACGACGATGCTGGTTACAGGGATGGCGTACGCGATGGGATCGAAGGGGGCGGGGGGAGGCGGCGGCATCGAGGTCCTCGTCCTGCCGTTGCTCTTTTTCGGGATCTTCTACCTCCTGGTGTTCCGGCCCCAGCAGAAGCAGGCGAAGAAGCAGCGCGAGTTCCTGCAGAACCTCAAGGTGGGGGACCGCGTGGTCACGAGCGGGGGGCTCCACGGCGAGATCACCGGGCTGACCGACACGACCCTCACCCTCGAGATCGCCGACCGGGTGCGCGTCAAGGTGACCCGCTCCGCGGTGACGGGAAAGAGCCAGGACGCGGCCGCACCGGAAGCCAAGACGGCCAAGAGCTGAACCCTTCAAGGAAACGAAGGCGCGGAAAGGAGCGACTCGGGGAACATGTGGAAGAGCATCCGGATGAGAGCCGCGCTGATCGCCGTCCTGACGGTGGTCTCCATCGCGGTGGTACTGCCGAGCCTCACGGACAACCTGCCGGACGCCTGGAAGAAGAAGATGCCGAAGATCAACCTGGGGCTCGATCTCCAGGGAGGGGTCTTCCTCCGCTTGGCCGTGGAGATCGACAAGGCCATCGAGAACACCACCCTGCGGTATGCCGACGACGCGCGCTCCATCTGCCGCGAGAAGGGGATCCCCGTGCTGGGGTGGCAGAAAGAGGGGATGGACGGGTTCTCGCTCAAGTTCCCCCCGGGGGACTTCGCGGGGCGGGCCTTGACGCTGTTGAAGGATGAGCTGGGCTCGCTCGACTTCTCCCTCGGGGAGACGAAGGCCGAGGGGGCGACGATCATGGGCCGGATGAAGCCCGCCGAGGTCCAGGCGATCCGCACGAACGCCGTGGGGCAGGGGGTCGAGACGATCCGCAACCGGATCGACCAGTTCGGCGTGCGCGAGCCCCAGATCATCGCGGAGGGCGAGGACCGCATCGTCATCCAGCTCCCGGGCGTCAAGGACCAGCAGCGCGCCATCGAGCTGGTCGGCAAGACCGCGCTCCTCGAGTTCAAGCTGGTCGACGAAGGGGCCAGCATCGAGGAGGCGATGAAGGGGAACCTCCCCGAAGACGACGAGATCCTCTACCAGAGGTCCGTAGACTCGGCGACCGGGAGGACGAGCAAGACGCCCCTGCTGGTCAAAAAGCGGGCGGTGCTGACCGGGGACACCATCAAGACCGCGAAGGTGAACTTCGGGTCGCAGCGCGGGGGCGCCTACGTCTCGCTCTCCTTCGACCCCAGGGGCACGAAGATCTTCGACCGGGTCACCGCCGAAAACGTGAAGCGGCGGCTGGCGATCGTCCTCGACGGCACCGTGTATTCGGCGCCCGTCATCCAGGAGCGGATCTCCGGCGGCGAGGCGCAGATCACGGGCGACTTCACCGCCGAGCAGGCCTCCGACCTGGCGATCGTCCTGCGGGCGGGGTCGCTGCCCGCCCCCGTGAAGGTCATCCAGAACGTGACCGTCGGTCCGTCGCTCGGGCTCGACTCCATCCAGAAGGGGGTGCGCGCCGCCCTCATCGGCGCCCTCCTCGTGGTGGTCTTCATGGCGGTCTACTACAAGTTCGCGGGGCTGGTGGCCGACTTCGCCCTGGTCTTCAACATCCTCTTCCTGCTGGCCGGGATGTCGCTGCTGGAGGCGACGCTTACCCTGCCGGGCATCGCGGGGATCATCCTGGCGATCGGGATGGCCGTCGATTCCAACGTGCTGATCTTCGAGCGCATCCGGGAGGAGATCCGGTTGAAGAAGACGGTGCGCGCGTCGATCGACGCGGGCTACGACAAGGCGTTCCTGACGGTGGTCGACTCCCACGTGACGACGCTTATCACCGCGATGATCCTGTTCCAGTTCGGGACCGGCCCGATCAAGGGGTTCGCGGTCACCCTCTCCATGGGCGTGGCGATCAACCTCTTCACCGCGCTCGTCTGCACCAAGGTCGTGTTCGATTACATCAACGCCAAGCGTCCGATGCAGGCGCTGAGCATCTAGGAAGGGCAAAGGGACCCAGCGGCCATGATGGAACTCATCAAAAACACCAGCTACGACTTCATGCGGGTTCGGAAATACGCGTTCGCCGTCTCGATCGTCCTGGTCCTGCTCGGGGCGTTCGGCGTCGTCCAGATCTACCGGGGCCATGCCAACCTCGGGATCGACCTGGCGGGCGGCACCTCCATCCAGATGAAATTCGCGAAGCCGGTGTCGATGGACCAGGTCCGCCAGCTGCTCACGTCGGCGGGGCACGGGGAGGCGAACCTGCAGGAGGTCCCCTCCGAGAACATCCTGATCGTCAAGGTGGGGGCCAAGGGGAAAGAGGAGGAGAAGATGGTCTCCAACCAGGTGGTGACCCTGCTCCGCCAGAAGTTTCCCGACAACCCCATGACGGTGGAGAGCGTCGCCGAGATCGGGCCGGCGATCGGAAGGAAACTGCGCTCCGACGCGGTCCTGGCGATGGCCATTTCCGCGCTGGCGATCATCGTGTATCTCGCCTGGCGTTTCGAGTTCAAGTTCGGCGTGGCGGCCGCGATCGCCACGTTCCACGACGTCGCGGCGGTCGTGGGGATCTTCTACCTTCTGGGAAGGGAGATGGACCTCCTCTTCATCACCGCCCTGCTGACGATCGCAGGGTATTCCCTGACCGACACCGTCGTCATCTTCGACCGCATCCGGGAGAACATCCGGCTGCGAAAGAAGACGACCTTCTCCGCGACGATCAACCTGAGCGTGAACGAGGTCCTGAGCCGCACCCTCATTACGACCCTCACGGTGTTGCTGACCTGCCTGTCGCTGCTCTTCTTCGGCGGCGTGGTCCTCAAGGAGTTCGCGCTGGCGCTCCTGATCGGCCTGGTCATCGGGACCTACTCTTCCATCTTCGTCGCCAGCCCGATCGTCGCGGTCTGGCGCGGAGAGAAGATGGTCGAGGTGAAAAGGTAGCGGGTGAAGGGGCGAACCCGTCGAGAGTGGCAGCTCCGCGCCCCTGACCGATCCCTCGTCCGGGAGATCCGCGAAAGCACCGGCCTTTCCCCCACGGCGGCGACGATCCTGGCCAACCGCGGGATCGCCGGTGGCGTCGAAGCCGGCCGCTTCCTTTCCGGTACGCTGCGGGACATCGCATCCCCCTTCCTGATGAACGACCTCGAGAAGGCGGCGCTGCGCCTGATCGAGGCGGGACGCCGGAACGAGCCGGTGCTGATCTACGCGGACTACGACGTGGACGGCGCCACCGGCGCCGCTTGCCTGCTCCTCTTCCTGCGGGAAGCGTTTCCCCGCCTCCCGGTGGCCATCCACCAGAACCACAGGGTCGCGGACGGGTACGGGCTGCACCGGGACCGCGTGGAGGCGGCGGCGGCATCCGGGGTGAAGCTCCTCGTGACGGTCGACTGCGGCATTTCCGACGTCGATGCGATCCGGCTCGCGAACGCGCGGGGGATGGACGTGATCGTGACGGACCACCATCTCCCGGGCCCGGAGCTTCCGCCGGCGGCCGCCGTCCTCAACCCCAAGCGGCGCGATTGCGGGTTTCCCGAAAAGGAGCTGGCCGGCGTGGGAGTGGTGTTCACGCTGGTGCGCGGCATGCGGGACCTGATGCAGGGGAACGGAGCGGCAGAGAGGGAGATCGACCTCCGCCGCTACCTCGACCTGGTGGCGCTGGGCACCGTGTCCGACATGGTTCCCCTTCGGGGGGACAACCGCATCCTGGTCAAGGCCGGCATCCGGGAGATCCGGGAACGGCCGCGGGAGGGGGTGAGCGCCCTGCTGTCGGTGTCGGGAGTCGATCCGGGAGCGGCGAACGAGTCGGACCTGGGGTTCCGGATCGGGCCGCGCCTGAACGCCGCCGGGAGGGTGGGAGAATCCCGCCGCAGCTCCGAGATCCTCGTCACCGGCGACCGCCGGGAGGCCGTTCGCCTGGCCGCGGAGCTCCATGCCGACAACGCCCGCCGTCAGCGGGAGGAAGCGCGGATCCTGCGATGCGCCGAGGCGGCTCTTCTCTCGGGTCCGCCGGCCGACGGGCGGAACGCCATCGTGCTGGCCGACCCGGACTGGCATCTCGGGGTCCTCGGGATCGTAGCCTCCAAGCTGGCGGAGAGGTTCCATCGCCCGGCGGTGCTCCTCCGGGTGGAGGGTCCGCAGGCGAGGGGTTCCTGCCGCAGCGTCGACGGGTTCCCTCTGGTGGATGCGCTCGGGGAGCTTTCGGCCCTGCTGTCCCGTTACGGGGGGCACAGCCAGGCCGCGGGGGTTGCGCTCCCCGTGGAGAACCTCGAAGCCTTCCGCGAGGGGCTGGACCGCATCGCCGGCAGCTACGCCTCGACCCGGGAAAGTCCCGGCGGCTTGCCGGTGGATGCGCAGGTCGGGCTGGGGGACATCACCGACGGCTTCCTGGAGGAACTGGAACGGATGCGCCCGTTCGGCATGGGGAACGAGGAGCCGATGCTTCTCGCATGCGGCCTTCGGGTGACGCGGAAAAACCCGTTCGGCGCCGACGGGCAGCACCTGAAGTTCGAGGTGGCGGGCGGCGGACGAAGGCTCGAAGCGACCGCTTTCAACCGCCCGGGGATTCCGGTGGAGCGGGAGGGAATCGTGGACCTGCTCTTCTCCCCGCAGAGGGTTACCTTCCGCGGGACCCGGAGACTCCGGCTCCTCCTGCGGGACGTGCGCCCGTACGCCGGCGGGGAGCGGTCCGCCTCCGCGCCGTAGAGGGTGAAGAGGAACGTGCTGGGCTGGGGGAAGATCCGCGACAAGCTCCGCGAGGCGTTCGCGGGGGAGATGGACGCGAACGCGCTGGCCGCGGGCTTCGCCGTGGGGGTCTTCTTCAGCTTCACGCCGCTGGTTTCCCTGCACACCGTCCTTGCGGTCCTGGTGGCCCTCGTGTTCCGGCTCAGCAAGATCGCGGCGGCGGCGGGGGCGTGGGTGAACAACCCCTACACGATGCCCTTCGTGTTCTACGGCAGCCTGCGGCTCGGGGAGTGGATCCTGGGCAGCGGCTACCATCCGCTCAAGTGCGAAACCTGGACGATGGACGCCATCCTGCGGGCGGCGATGCCCTGCATCGCCCCGCTGATCGTGGGGAGCACCGTCGTGGGGCTGGCGGCGGCGGCCATCGCCTATCTGGTTGTCTATCGGATCGCCGTCAGGGTAAAATCTGCGCGGCGGAATGCCTAAGGCCGCGGGCGTCCGCGGCGGCTTCGCCCCGCCAA